>JAUMTV010000096.1 GCA_030531025.1 Turicibacter sp. | reverse complement strand
GAGGCGACTGAAAAAGTCTATTTAATTAAAACAAGTGACGCAAATAGAAGATAAAATAATGAAAAACCTTAGAAAAATGAGCTGAATTAGCATATTTTCTAAGGTTTTTTGTGTTATTTAGCGTATTTTTAGTCTTTCTTTTTAAACAATTTTAGTTTTTCAGTGGCTTCATCCACACAAGCTCTCATTCTTTCTTTATGGGAGATGAAGAACAAACAGACTATATCATAATCAAAAATCTATAATGAATATAAAAGAGCATGGATTCCCCATGCTCTTTTATATTCATTATCCTCTATTAGAAGCCACTCATATTTATTAAGTATAAATTAGTCATCCTAAATCCAAAATAAAACATATTATTTAATTATATCCAATATTTATTTACTCCTAGTTAATGACTGTGGATCATAAAATTTATCCTTTTTATCATTAGATAACTATTGTGGAGATCGAGGAGGACTTGTTGATGTCATTTAAAGAAATTAGTATTAAAGATTTAAATATCAATCCGTTTCTAACTATCGGTCAGGATTGGTTTTTAATTACAGCAGGCGATGAAATTAAAGTCAATACAATGACAGCCAGCTGGGCAAACATGGGCGTTCTATGGGGAGAAGATGTCATCATTTCCTACATCCGTCCTCAACGCTATACAAAAGAATTTATCGATACAAATGATTGCTTTTCCATCTCATTTTTTAATGGCATGAAAAAAGAAATGGCCTTATTAGGTAAAATTTCAGGTAGAGATACGGATAAAATTAAAGAAGCTAACCTAGTTTTTATAGTTTAAAAAATTTATATTGATACCATTAAACCAGAATGCTTTTTAGATACTTCATTAGATGAAAAGTGGTATACACAAAGAGACCATCACACCATTTACGTTGCTAGAATTAAAAAAATCTATACTAAAGAATAAGAAAATATAAACCTTAAAATAAAAAACTCTTAGTAATAAATTTACTAAGAGTTTTTTATTTAATTTAAATTATTCCCACTCGATTGTTGCAGGCGGTTTTGATGTAATGTCATACACTACGCGGTTAACGTGTGGTACTTCATTTACGATACGAACTGAGATTTTCTCTAATACTTCAAATGGGATACGTGCCCAGTCAGAAGTCATTCCATCGATAGAGGTTACAGCACGAACAACTACTGTGTAATCATATGTACGCTCATCACCCATTACCCCAACTGATTTGATGTTTGGTAATGCTGTGAAGTATTGCCATACGTCACGCTCAAGTCCTGCTTTTTTGATTTCTTCGCGTAAGATAAAGTCAGATTCACGAACAATGTGTAATTTTTCTTCTGTTACTTCACCTAATACACGAATTCCAAGTCCAGGTCCTGGGAATGGTTGACGGAAGACGATTTCTTCAGGTAAACCAAGTTCTAATCCTAATTGACGAACTTCGTCTTTAAATAATGTGTTTAATGGCTCGATTAATTCGAATTCCATATCTTCTGGTAATCCACCTACGTTGTGGTGAGATTTAATTGTTTGAGCTGTATCAGTACCAGACTCGATAATATCTGTATATAAAGTTCCTTGTGCTAAGAACTTCATGTCTTTTAATTTAGCTGATTCTTCATCGAAGCAGTAAACAAATTCGTTTCCGATGATTTTACGTTTTTGTTCTGGATCAGAAACTCCTTTTAATTTACTTAAGAAGCGTTCTTGTGCATCGATTTTGATGAAGTTCATATTGAATTTTCCATCAAATGTTTCAACAACACTTTCAGCTTCTCCTTTACGAAGTAATCCATGATCAACGAACATACATGTTAATTGATCTCCGATTGCGCGGTGAATTAAAGCAGCTACAACTGATGAGTCTACTCCTCCACTTAACGCACATAATACGTTGTCGTTTCCAACTTGTGCACGGATTTTTTCTACTTGATCTTCGATAAAGTTTTTCATTGACCAGTTAGCCTCAGCTCCACATACATTGAAGATGAAGTTACGTAACATTTCTGTTCCGTGTACTGAGTGTTGAACTTCAGGGTGGAATTGTACTAAGTAAATATTACGCTCTTCACAAGATGCTGCTGCGATTGGACAAGATTCACTACTTGCATCCACTACAAATCCTTCTGGTAAATTTGTTACATGATATCCATGGCTCATCCATACGACTTGCTCTTCTGGTGTTCCTTGGAATAGCTTACTGTTATTTTTAATTGTAATTTCAGCTTTTCCATATTCGCGTTGCTCTGCACGCTCAACTGTTCCACCATGCATATGAGTTGTTAATTGCATCCCATAGCAGATTCCTAAGATCGGTAATCCTAGGTTGAAAATTTCAGGGTCTACTGTAAAAGCACCTTCTTGAGTGACACTGTTTGGACTTCCACTGAAGATAATCCCTTTTACATTAGACATTTTTTTGATGTCTTCAGCTGTTAATTTGTGTGATTTTAATTCACTGTATACTCCAAATTCGCGAATACGTCGCGCGATTAATTGATTGTATTGACTACCAAAGTCAAGAACAATAACTTGATCGTGTTGCATGCCTTTCACCTCTTTTTACTAGTATGACTATTACAATAAAAATTTATAGGTAATCACCCTAAAAATTTCTTATTACGATTATATAGTAAAAAATGAACTTTTGCCATCAATATTATGACAAAATGTTCATTTTTAAAACTAATTACGACATTGTTATAATTCTAAAAATAATTCAAATAATTAACCAAATAAATACGTCTCAATGATCAACTAAATTAATAGCTCCCAACTATTAAATTAACCTAATAAGAAATGCGCTAAGAAGGTTACCGCTAAGAACCACATGACTGGATGAACTTCTTTTTGACGGCGTGCAGCTACCATCATGATTGGATATAATAAGAATCCAGATGCAATCCCTTCAGCAATTGAATATCCTAAGACCATCATAATAATCGTTACAAACGCTGGAATTGATGTCTCTAAGTTCTTCCACTCAATATCTCCTAAAGAAGAGGCCATTAAAATTCCGACTGTAATTAAAGCTGGGGCTGTAACAGCTGAAGTAACAACTGATAATAAACCTGAACAGAATAACATCACTAAGAAACATAATGCCGTGAAAACAGAAGTTAATCCTGTACGTCCACCTGCTTCAACCCCCGTTAATGATTCAACGAATGAAGTTGTTGAAGATGTTCCTAATACTGATCCAATAACTGTTGCCGTTGAATCAGCGAGTAGTGCTTTATCACCATTGACTAAATGACCTTTTTCATTAACTAATCCAGCACGAGAACCAACTGCCATTAATGTTCCTGCTGTATCGAAGAAATCAACGAATAAGAATGAGAAAATAACTGGAATCATCTCAGCTGTGAAAATACTTGGTAAAGCTCCAAATAATGCACCAAATGTTGGTTTTAAAGAAGGAATTGAAGCAAATACTTGCGTCGGTAACTCAACAACTCCTAAGAACATCCCAACAATAGCTGTTACGATCATTCCAATAAAGATAGCTGCTGGTGTTTTACGAACTAATAAAATTAAAGTTACAATTAATCCAATGACTGTAATTAATACATTTGGATCTGTAAAATCTCCAATTCCAACTAATGTTGCATCGTTATTTACGATGATTCCTGAGTTTTGGAACCCTAAGAAAGCGATGAAGAATCCGATACCTGTTCCAACAGCATGTTTTAAAGATGTTGGAATACTATTAATAATTAATTCACGTAAACCAGTTGTTGATAAAATGATAAATAAAATTCCTGAAACGAAGATACCTGCTAAAGCTTGTTGCCAGCTATATCCCATAACTAAGACAACTGTATATGCAAAGAACGCATTCATCCCCATCCCCGGTGCTAAAGCGACTGGGAAGTTTGCGTATAATCCCATAATTAATGTTCCGATTGCTGCAGCTAAAATAGTAGCCGTGAATACTGCCCCGGTATCCATCCCTGCTGCTCCAAGTGTATCTGGATTAACAAAGATGATATATGCCATTGATAAAAATGTTGTTAACCCCGCAATAAACTCTTTTGAAACCGTTGTACCACGCTCTTCTAGTTTGAAGAATTTGTTCATATAGGTTACTCCTCCTAATTATTCATTCTTCTCTCGACTTTTGCTCAAACGATTGCAAAGATGATGACATATCTAAATTCCTACTCCCAATAGTTAGATAAAATGGCCTTCTCATCATCGTCGCAATCATCTAAACAAAAAAGGACTTTCAGTATTTAGCGCTGAAAGTCCCCACATTGGTATCAATAAATTATATAAGCCTTGGCCTGCTTATATAGTATTGCCACCCGTAGTCTACTCATTTACGGTGAGTAGGTAGAGACTTTCGGACCATATTTCCGATGATATACGAGAGAAAAGATTAAATTTACTACTTAACTATAAAGTCATTTTAGAAAAATGTCAATGCGATTTCCACAAATTCTCTACAATATATGAACATTTGTCATTGATAGTGGAAATACTGACTATAATTTTCATTAAATTCTTCCTAAATAGTACAATAACTCGACATAATATGGGGCTAAACACTATAAAAAAAGCTCGTTGATTCATCAACGAGCTCTTGGCATAATTAATTGTAAAAATTTCATGGTAACCCAAATAAATCCCTTTATTGTCATAAAAACAATAAATCCACAGACGACACCGAGCGTATTCATAAACAGATCATCGACATTAAATCCTCGATAAGCATAACCTGTCACTAAATCATATGAAAGCTGAAGTGTTTCAATCATGAGCGAAATCATAAAACCAGTAACTGCCATCCGAACTCCTCCCCAACTTCGCTTGTTAAATAACATAGGAAAATAAAAGCTCAGGGGCATTAACATTAAGAAATTTCCAACAGTCGTAATATGAAAAAGATTTCCCCACTTCATAAAATCAAATAATTGAAAATTATGACGGCGCTCAATAATCATACCGCAACTTACCTCTTGTTTCAGTAATTCAATATATGATTCATTGATTGGAATTGGAAAAAAAGCAAGACGAATCACATTGAGTGTATAAAAGATAAAAGTTGAGAGGATCATGAAACGTAGCCATTCTTTATTTGCAAAGAATTGACGATAAATAATCATAAAGACCAATGTCAGAATAATTGTCATAGAGAAACTAAAATGAATGACCGACGTTTTCTCTAATGCATTTACCTGATCACTTAACTCAGATAAATTCCGACAAGCAGACAATTCCCAGTTCATGATGCTCACCTCTTCTCATCTTTTTTACTTGATACGCACCACTTTCGTTTTCACTATAATATCATGTAGTGCTCGTAACTCTTGTTTACGAATAAGCTGATATGTTAATAAAATTGCATTAAATAATACAGCAAAACCTGATGTCATTGATGACAATAAAAACTTTAATAAAAAGTCACGTTGAAAATATTGTTTTAGTGTTAGTTCTCTTCCATTTTGTGTTACTTCTTTAATTTTTAAAAGTTTTTTCCCTACTGTTTGTCCTGGCCATTTAATCGGGATGTAAATGAAATAAATCATTACATAAAGTAATTGTAAAGCTACCATCATCATCATCTCAACTAAATTCATTGGATTTTCAGCACTTAAATTTAAAGACGTTACCATAAACATAAAATTTCCAAAGAAAATTAATATTAAAATAATTACATCCACTACAAATGCTATCGCGCGTCTTAAGAACATATCAAACATTTTTTACTCTTCCCTTCTCATTCTTCTTGATGTCTAGTTTTAGATTAACAATCGTATTACTTTTTCATTATACATGAGATAAGAAAGCGTGTAAATTGGCACTGATTCACTTTAGATTTCATCTATCTTTTATGCAGTAATATAGTGTAAATATTCCATATTATAGTATAATACTCTTAATAGCGAAATCTATGCAGCTATAAAGAAAATCAAAACGGAAAAGGGGAGTTCTATGTTATTTGATCAATCATATTTTTATGAGTTGGCAACCGATATTTTAACAACACCAAGTCCAAGTGGTTACACACACAAAGTTATTGAGAAAGTTAAAAAATATGCAGACGAATTAGGTTTAAAAAGTACTAAAACTAATAAAGGAAACCTTATTATTGAATTGGATGGATATGATAATAGTAAAACATTAGCTCTATCTGCACATGTTGATACACTTGGATTAATGGTTCGTTCAATTAATAGCGACGGAACACTAAATGTGACAACAATTGGTGGAAACCAGATGATGACATTACAAGGGGAATATTGTAATGTTCATACACGCGACCAAAAAACATACACGGGAACAATTTTAAGTGTCTCACCTTCTTCACATGTTTATCCTGATTGCCGTCAAAAAGGACAAACAGAAGATGAACTAGTGATTCGATTAGATGAAATTGTACGCAGTAAAGAAGATGTATTAGCAATTGGTATTCAAAATGGAGATTTTATTTCGATTGATCCTAAAACAACTATTACGGATAGCGGATTTATTAAATCACGTCATATTGATGATAAAATTAGCGTCTCAATTATCTTTACTGTCTTCAAATATTTATTAGAAAACAACAAAAAACCAAACTATAATGTGAAATTTATTATTTCAACATATGAAGAAATCGGACATGGTGCGGCACACTTACCAAGTGGTATCGATCGTATGATTGCCGTTGACATGGGATGTATCGGAAAAGATTTATCATGTACAGAATATGATGTTTCAATCTGTGCGAAAGATTCATCAGGACCTTACGACTATCAAATGGTATCTGAATTAATTGAATTATCTAAAAAATATGACTTAAGTTATGCGGTCGATATTTACCCATTCTACGGTTCAGATGCATCCGCTTCTCTTCGTGCTGGACATGATATTCAAGCCGCATTAATTGGACCAGGTGTTCATGCTTCACATGGTGTAGAACGTACACATATTAATGGATGCACGAATACGATGAAATTATTGCATGCTTATTTAACAGAAATTAAATTTTAATTCATAAACAAAAAGGAGCCTAACGGCTCCTTTTACTATTCAACAACTAAACGCGCTGATTTATCTCCATTTAAATACGCTTGATAACGATTAATAATATCCATCATTTCTTCACGTGTTTTAACAGTTGTCACCATACGTTTAACATGAGTAGCTCCTTCTAATCCTTTAATATACCACGCCATATGTGAACGCATTTCAAGTAAGGCAACTTTTTCACATTTTAAGTCAATTAGGCGATTCATATGATCAACTGCTAATCGTAATTTTTCTTCCGGTGTTGGTTCACCAATTAATTCATCTGTTTTTAAATAATGAACAATCTGCTTCATTAACCATGGGTTACCTAAAGCGGCACGACCGATCATAATTCCATCAACACCTGATTCTTCTAAAACTTTTTTCGCAAATTCAGGTGAATTAATATCTCCATTTCCGATGACAGGAATTGTTTTAACAGCCTCTTTAACATCTTTAATAATTCCCCAATCGGCTTTTCCTTCATACATTTGAGAACGTGTACGACCATGAACAGCAATGGCACTTGCTCCTGCTTGCTCAACTTTAAGGGCATTTTCTACCGCGTAAATATGCTCTTTATCCCAACCTGTACGCATTTTAACAGTTACAGGTTTTTTACATACATCTACGACACTTGCAACGATATCATAAATTTTATCTGGTTCTAATAATAAACGAGCTCCCGCTTCATTTTTTGTTACCTTTGGAACTGGACATCCCATGTTAATATCAATGATATCGCAATCACAGTTTGCATCCACATATTTTGCTGCCTCAACGAATGTTTCTTTATCAGCACCAAAAATTTGCATCGATAATGGACGCTCAGCAGGGTCAACATAAAGCATATCTAATGTTTTTTTATTTTGATAAACAACTGCTTTATCGCTAACCATCTCAGCATAAATTAATCCTGTTCCCATTTCTTTAACAATAGTACGGAATGCTGCATTACAAACACCTGCCATTGGTGCTAAAACAACTGGATTATCAATTTCAATCTCACGAATTTTAAAGCTCATACTTTCACCACTTTCCTTTTAATCTTCATTTATATATATATCAATTAAAATTATTTCGACACAAAATCTCAAATCATCATTATACCTTATCCGCCTCAAAACTTCAAGTTAAGCAACTTTTCTCAATCATAAAAAAATATTACCTAGGTAATATTTTTTTAAAGTTTTGATATCTTTTCATGCCATCTTCTTAATAACTTTGAACTTAATTTATTATAATATTCTTCATTTTTAATTAATAAATCATATGACTCCATCATTGTGCTCATATGAATTAAGATAGAAAAACCAATAGCAATAAAAAATGAACTAATCGAATAGGCTAAATCAAAATTTTGTGGAATATAAAGCTGTTTTTCAAAGAGAATTAATAAAGTTCCACCTGCTACAATACTTAACGCACTAACAATTGAAAAAATCATATACTTCATTCTTAATTGAGAGTATTTCATCTTTAAATCTTTTAAGACTTTTTCATCAAAAATTAAAGACTCTTGTTTTAAGACTTTATAGTTGTTTTCAATAAAACTAGCTGATAATAAAACACCAACAGCCATCATGACTATAACTGCGATGATAATAACTGCAATTGTTTGCTCAAGCATAAAATATGGAATCGCTGATAAAATTAATAAACCAATTCCTATACCAACTAATTTTGATGTTTTACTTTCATAAATTAAAAAGCCTTCTATCGTTTCTTTGCTTACATAATATCCTCTTTCAGTTTCTAAAACATGTTCTGTCCCATCTTTTAATAAATAATCCAACGAGACATTAAAAATATTACTAATTAATAATAACTTCTCAGTTTCTGGATAGCCTTGACCATTCTCCCACTTACTAATAGCTTGTCGAGTTGTATTTAATCATTCCGCTAATGATTCTTGAGACATTCCATTTTCTTTTCTTAATTTAAATAACTTCTCACCAAACTCCATCATTGATAACCTCCTAACTAAATTTTACAGTGATATCTTAACAAAGCCTAGACTTTTTCACTATCATTTTAGCGTGACATGTTGTCAACGTTAGGTTGCAATGATGTAAAAATAAAAAAAGAGAGATTATTTCTCTCTTATCCTTTCCAGATAACGAATGCCATATAAGCAACATATAAAAGAACTAAAAGGGCACCTTCTGGTTTATTAATTTTACGTTTTGAAGCAGCAAATCCATAAGTAATGAATGACGCTGCTAACATGATAAACATATCAAAGAAGACTGCTGTATTAATCGTAATCTCATGGATAAATGACGAGATCCCTAAAACGAAGAAAATATTAAAGATATTTGATCCAATCACATTTCCAAGTGCAATATCACTTTCACCTTTACGTGCAGCTACAATTGAAGTGACTAATTCAGGTAATGATGTTCCCACTGCAACGATTGTTAAACCAACCATACTTTGACTCATTCCAAATGTTAAAGCAATATCAGAGGCTGCATCAACAACCCAGTCACCACCTAGTACAATTCCGATAATCCCAATTAGACAAAGTCCGATACTTTTTGGCATTGAATAGACTTTAATTTCTTCGTCTTCCTCTACTCCATTTTTTCGTGATGTTAAGGCTAATTCAATTAGGTAATACATAAAAATTCCGAGTAAAACTAATAACATAATCCCATCCGCACGTGTTAACACATTGTCTGGATAATTATGATATTTCGAATCATAACCTAACACAATTAAAACAAAAGCACCCATAATAGCAAACGGAAACTCTTTAGCAATAATGGAACGTTTTACATTTAAAGGTGAAATAAATGCAGCTACACCCACAACGACTAGTAAATTGAAGATATTTGACCCAACAACATTTCCAACCGTAATATCATTCGCTCCGGCAAACGCCCCTGTAATACTTACCGCTGCCTCTGGAGCGCTTGTCCCAAATGCAACAATAGTTAATCCAATGATTAAACTTGGAATTTTTAATGACTTCGCAATTGAAGATGCTCCATCAACAAACAAGTCAGCACCTTTAATAAGCAAAATAAATCCGATTACTAAAATAATATAACTCACTGATATCACATCCTTTACTAACGATTAACCTAAAACTGTATTTTGTAAGAAAATACTTAATCCTATAATGATTAAGATAATTCCACCAACAATTTCAGCATAATTTTTAAAGTATTTTCCAACTTTATTTCCTAAGAAAACACCGAGATAACTAATCACAAATGTAATTCCTCCAATTAAAGCAATTGCCCAAAAGATGTTAACATTTAAAAAAGCAAACGTCACACCAACTGCTAAAGCATCAATACTCGTTGCAATCGCTAAAATGGTTAATGATTTCGTATTTAAAGGATCCACTTCATCCTCTTCATCTTCTTCATCTTGGAATGACTCGTACAACATCTTTCCACCAATCGCACATAATAAAATTAATGCAATCCAATGACTAAAAGCATTGATATACTTTTCAAAACTTTGTCCACAAAACCAACCGATAAACGGCATTAACGCCTGAAACCCACCAAAAAATAAAGCCACTTTAGCCGCCTGTTTAGGTTTTACTTCTTTTAAACTAATTCCCTTTGCAATAGAAACCGTAAATGCATCCATAGCTAAACTAATCGCAACAAAAATCAGTGTAATAAATCCCATGTATGTCCTCCTACTTTCATTATGCTCATTTAATTTGAAAGATTAAGCAATAAAAAACGAGAATCTTACATAACAAAAAAGCTGTTATGCATGAGTCTCGTTATTTAATACTAAGCCAGAAACAAAGTTCGCGGTTGTTGACTTAATCACATCAAAGATGCCAACTACTCCCTCATCATTAAATGAGTACTTAATTATAACGAGATTATTATACTATATTCAGATTCTACAATTCAAGAAAATTATACCAACATCCACGGTATCTATATAAAAACAGAGAAATAATCTACATTTTCAGAATCATCCTCAGTTTCTAGTCCTTTTTAAGTTCAAGGCCAACTATAGTCCAGATAAAAATTTTCTATGAAGAAAATTTATCTGGACTTATATATCTTATTATGAACAAAAATATTAATTTTACCACACCATTTCAGAGATTCATTGAAATATATGTCATGAATTGGTCATCAGGCCTGAGCCACTCCAATCCATACAATACAGGGGGGGGGGAATCTTTCATGACGCAAACAACTACTTTAGCATGCAAGTTCAAAGATACAGAAGGAAAATCACAATCAATCAATATTAATAGCCCATCGGATGACTTATCCTCAGGTAAAATTATTGATTTTATGCAATTTGTTATCGATAATTATATTTTAGTACTTAATGATACAAAGCCAGATTTAAAATTAGCAGCGATTGATACTGATACAGTAACAACAAAATCTGTTTAAAAAATTGAATTAAACTAAATCCAATCACTTGAGATAATCTTTTATTCATTTAAAAAATCACAGTTTCTTACCTATAATTATTCACTTAAACTCTTACGACTTCTTTACAATCTATATAAGTCCAGATAAATTTTCTTCATAGAAAATTTTTATCTGGACTATAGG
>JAUMTV010000095.1 GCA_030531025.1 Turicibacter sp. | reverse complement strand
ATTACCATCTAATATTAAAAATGTCGTCGATGCCGTCATTGAATCAGGTAGACAATATGTTGTGATTTATCCAAATAATGATCATGGAAGTGACGTCATTTTAAAAGAATACAGACGATTTGAAAATAATCCAAACTTCTTAGTTTATCCATCAATGCGTTTTGAATATTTCTTAACGTTACTAAAAAACTGTGACTTCATTATTGGGAATTCAAGCTCGGGAATTCGTGAAGCCTGTGTTTATGGAAAAATGGCCATCGACTTAGGGTGCCGTCAAAGTGGTCGCTATAGTGAAGAGACAATCAATATTCTTCACTGTGACGAAGATACTTCTCAAATTTTAGCTTCTATTCAAGCCGCGCTTCAAACTCATCCGCATTGCGCCTCATATTTTGGAGACGGAAAAAGTGATGAAAAATTCATAGACATTCTCAACAATTCAACGGTTTGGACAACCGAAATTCAAAAACGATTTAACGACATTGACTTTTAAAAAATAGACTTTGTTATACGACGATGTTGAAGTTAAATCAGTGTATCTTTGAGTTTAAAGAATTTCCGACTTATTTAATCCAATCATCGTTGATACAATCTACTTTATTATCGATAACATTGTCTAACACAGATAAAAAAATATACTTGTGGAGAGTGAATGAATTATTATGTTAAATCCAGTAGAGTTATATAGAAATTTACTTTATACACGTAGCGAGCAATTATTACGTGATGTAAGAGTTCAAAGGAGATATTATGACTTATCACTTAAATATAAGCATGTGAAACTATTAAATAAATTTTATATGGTCCTTTCTAATTTGAAAGGGCGTGAAATTCAAGTAAAATATGCATGTGAGATTGTAGGACGAGTGAATTAGGCAATATTATTTTTAGGCATCCAACTGGGATTATTATTGGTGGAGGTGCTAAATTAGCAGATGGTGTAATTATTCATCAAAATGTTACATTTGGAGCTCTAAGATTTGATTCAGAAACTCGCCGTGGGATTCCATGCCAACAAATTGTTGGTAAAAATACAATTATTGGAGCAGGCGCTAAGATTTTAGGAGATGTTGTTATTGGTGAAAATTGTACTATTGGTGCCAATGCTGTTGTTACAAAGGATGTACCTGCTAATACAACTGTCGTAGGATACAATAAACATTTGCCCATAAATAGTTAATAGTTAGTTATGTAACGGGTAGTATAAATTTATTTGTTTAATATGTTTATAAGTTGATGATATTATTTTAAATAATTATATTAATTTAGGATAGAATGTAAAAAAAGCAGTAGTCTCAGTTGGAGACTACTGCTTTTTGTTGTATAAATGAAAACCACCTGCTATGCAGGTGGTTCTAAAAAGCTTTTAGCGTGGTATTCAAATAAAAAAACCTCCTCATGTTAAAGATAAAAAAGGTTTCCCGACCACTTGATCAAAACATGAGGAGGTGTATCCAGGAAGGATAAGAACAGCTTAGCATATACCACATGGAATTGTAAATATCAAATCGTATTTGCGCTGAAATATAGAAGACAAGCGATTGATGGAAAATATAAAGTGAGTATTGGACAAATTATTAGAGAGTTATGTGAAAGAAAAGATGTTGAAATAATTGAAGCCAATGCCTGTCGAGATCACATTCATATGTTAGTCAGTATTCCACCTAAATTAAGTGTATCAGCATTTATGGGATACTTGAAAGGAAAAAGTAGTCTAATGATATTTGATCGACATGCCCATTTGAAGTATCGATATGGTAATCGAAAGTTTTGGTGTCGAGGATATTATGTAGATAGAGTAGGGAGAAATAGGCAGAAAATACAACAATATATCAAAAATCAACTTCGAGAAGACTATTTAGCAGATCAGTTAACTTTAGTTGAAGAATATGATCCGTTTACTGGTCAAAAAAATCCAAAGAAAAAGTAAGAGATCCTTTTAGGATCAGTGTGTAAAAGTGGTGCAAGAGGGAAACCATTCAGAGGGCCTTTGGCCCTGGCCGGTAATAGAGGCTTTCAGCCGCAGAGAAAACCACCAGTTCTACTGGTGGTTTTTTTTATTCTTTTGAATCATCATGGTCTTTATCTACTAATGCGATTTGATGAGTTAATTCTTTAATTTTCTCTTGTAATTGACTAACGCGAATCGTTAATAAAAAGATCATGATAAACATAAAGAATATAACGATGAAGAATATTGAATTAGCTGGAGATTCAAATCCAAGTAAATTAGAGATTACATATGGAATTTGTGGGAAAATACTACAGATTAAGAAAATACAAATTCCAATAATCCAGACGATGATATCATCAATACGCACATTAGATTTTCTTACTTTACGAATAATGTACCAGTAAGTAAAAATACAACCAATAATCAGGATAAGTTGTAATTGAAATTTAATTATTCCGTTAAAAAGAAACACACTAAATCACTACTTTCTAAAGTTTTGAATGAATAAAATGCTGATTAACATTCTCGACATATATTTAATACTATTTGTAATATTTAAATAACTTTCACCTGCAATACGCTCATCCATTTCAACGTGAACTTCTTTAATCACAGCACCTTTTTTTAGTTGGTAGGCAATTGTATCTGGCTCTGGTGGATAGTTCATATTAAAAGCAAATTCTTTAATTAGTTTATTACTAATAGCACGCATTCCGCTCGTTGGATCCTTAACTTCAACACCTGTAGTAAGCCTTGTTACAAAGGTAATAATTCGAGAACCAATCATACGGGCATTCCATGGTTTTTTTGAATTAACAAAGCGAGAACCTATAACGATATCAGCTCCACTTTCAATACAGTGCACTAAATCTTCGATATATTCTGGGCGATGTTGTCCATCTCCATCATATTGAATAGCGATATCGTAATTATGATGATAAGCATATTTGTAACCTGCTTGAACAGCTCCTGCGAGACCTAAATTGACAGGTAAATCTATAAAGTTATAGTTGTTTTTTTCACAGATGAATTTTGTATTATCTTTTGAACAATCATTAACAACAACATAATCATATTGTGGATAAGATGTAACAAGCATGTTTACGACGCGCTCAATATTTTCTTCTTCGTTGTAAGCGGGTATTATGATTAATGTTTTCATCTCTACACTCCAATCTTCTCCTACTGTATACATTTAATAATTTTATCATACATAACAACAATCGACACTATTTTTTTAACATATCCCTTTTTCTATCTTAAGTTTTTTTATCGTATTAATAAGATAATGTAGAATTTTACTTGTATTTAGTTATTTAATAGGATAAGATATCTTTTATATAACGTTCAAAAAATGAACATAAAGGTTGTGAGTTAAATGAATGAAATTTTAATGAAGATTAATAAAAATCCGGGAATCAATCAACGGACATTAGCTAGTTTATGTAGTTTATCACTTGGGAAAGTAAATGCTTTAATCGAAGATATTGAACAGAACGGATTCATTAAAAAAGAGATTAAGGGAAGAGAGCACCGTTATTTTATTACTGCAAAAGGATTAGAATTTTTAGAGCAGCTGATTCAAAAATCAAAAGAAACAGTGATTGACTTACATATAGATGAGAAGTCTAATTTAAAAACAGCGGTCATTTTAGCAGCGGGTCGTAATCAACAATTTGTTGATCCTGTATGCTTGCAATCGCTTGGTGAACAAACATTAATTGAACGAATGATTGACCAATTAAAATTTTTAGAAATTGAAAAAATTATCGTTGTTGGTGGATATCATATTGAGAAACTTCGTGAGGTTTTACCAGAACAGGTATTAGTCGTATCCAATGAAGATTACAAGTGGACAGGAACAATGGCTTCATTAGCTAAAGTAGGGCCATATCTTAATGAAGATTTTTTATTAATTGAAAGTGATATTGTCGTAGAGACAGCAGGATTAAAAGAATTAATAGAAGATCATAATCGAGATTCAGTTTTAATTACTGCTGAGAGTGGTTCAGGTGATGAAGCATTTGTTGAAATTCGAAACCATCGTTTATTTAAAATCTCCAAAGATATTGCTCAACTCAATCGAATTGATGGAGAGATGATTGGAATCAGTAAGTTATCTTATGAATATTTCACTAAAATGATGGAGTTCTATCAAGATAATCAGAATCCATATTTAAACTACGAGTATTTAATGTTAGATGTGGCACATACGTACACATTAGGATATAACAAAGTGGATAGTTTATTATGGCATGAAATTGATGATCAACGACATTTAGAGCTGGTTCAGTCAAAATTGATGAAACGAATTCATAAAAAAGAAAAAATGTTACATTTAGAATCTTTAAAGGAGCTTGTTAGTGAGTGCTTAAATGTTGACATTAAGCAAGTCAAACAGATTGCTGCTATTGGTGGGATGACGAATAAGAACTATAAAGTGATGATTGATGATAAAAACTATGTCTTACGTGTCCCTGGAAATGGAACAGAGAAAATGATTAGTCGTGTAGACGAAATTAAAAACGCTGCTTTTGCTCATGAAATTGGGGTTGATGCGGATCTAATTTATTTTAATGAACAAACAGGAATTAAGATTTCGAAATTTATTGAGGATGCTCAAACACTAAGTCCCGAAGGAGCGAAAAAACCATATGTAATGAAGAAGATTTGTCAACTATTGAATCGACTTCATCAATGTGGGCGTGAAATGGAAAATGAATTTAACGTTTACGAAAAGATTGAATCATATGAAAAATTATTAAATGAATTAAAAGGGGAGTATTACGATGATTATCCATCAGTTAAACAGCAAGTCTTACAGTTAAAAGAATTAATGGATAACTTAGAAATAAAGCTAGCTCCTTGTCATAATGATACGTTGGCTGAAAACTTTATTAAAGATGAACAAGATCAGTATTACTTAATTGATTGGGAGTATGCTGGTATGAATGATCCGATGTGGGACGTGGCTGCTCATTGTTTGGAAAATGGATTCAATTCGGATGAAGAGGAATTGTTTTTAAAAACTTATTTTAAACAAGAACCAAAAGAGTCATATAAAACGCGTGTCTTAATCAATAAGATTTATCAAGATTTTTTATGGAGTTTATGGACAAAAGTGAAAGAAGCAAGTGGAGATGACTTTGGTAATTATGGGATTGACCGTTATAACCGTGCTAAAGAAAATCTAAACTTATTAGCTGAGAAGTTGGAGGGTTAGAGAATGAGTTATGGGTTATTATCTGGGTTGCTTTGGGGACTAGATACCGTTTTACTTGGCATCGCTATGGCGATGTCCCACTTTGTTCAAACCGAACAGATTATCTTTTTAGCTCCGTTTATTAGTACGTTTTTTCACGATACATTTTCAAGTCTTTGGTTATTGATTTATTTAATTTTCAAAGGTGAATTTACACAGACTATAGGAAAGGTTAAAAGCAGAAGCGGACGTTTTATTATGTTAGGGGCATTGCTTGGAGGTCCTGTTGGAATGACGGGATATTTATTAGCCATTAAATATTTAGGTCCTGCTTATACGGCGATTGTTTCTTCACTATATCCAGCTTTGGGAGCTTTATTATCGTACTTATTTTTGAAAGAGAAGATGAAAAAAAGCAATATGGTTGGGCTAATGATTAGTATTTTAGGAATCATTATTTTAGGTTACAGCCCACAAGGAATGCCGACTCATCTTATGATGGGATTCATTTTTGCGCTTTTGTGTGTATTTGGGTGGGCATCTGAAGCCGTGATTTGTTCATATGGGATGAAGGACGATGAATTGACACCTAATCAATCACTATTTATTAGACAATTAACATCTGCAATCACTTATGGAGTCATTATTATTCCACTGATTAAAGGCGTGAATTTTACATTAGCCACATTATCAGATCAGTCACTATTGTTAATCATGTTAACGGCACTAGCAGGAACATTATCTTATTCATTTTATTATAAAGCGATTCATAAGATTGGTGCTACAAAGGCGATGTCATTAAATATCACGTATTCTGCCTGGGCTGTCCTGTTTGGAGTCATGCTTCAAGGGAATAGTGTGGATTTAAAATCGGTGATTTGTGGAGGCTTGATTATGGTTGGATCGATTTTAGCAGCGGGAGATTTATCAGAGTTTAAACTATCTAAAATAAAATAGGAGGAAATTATGAGAGCAATTATTTTAGCAGCGGGAATGGGAACGCGTTTACGCCCATTAACATTAACAACACCAAAGCCATTAATTCCAGTTCAAGGTGAACCGATGATTGAACGCCAGATTAAGTTTTTACATGAAAAAGGAATTAAGGATATTATTATCGTCACGGGATATCTGAATGAATCCTTTGATTACCTACAGGAAAATTACGGGGTAAAATTAGTCCATAATGATAAATATAATGAATATAATAACCTTTATACGATGTATTTAGTTAAAGAATTTTTACCAAATGCCTTTGTTTTGGAAGGTGATGTTTATTTAAATCGTAATATATTAGATGAAACAGTTACGGAGTCAACTTATTTTAGTGCTCGAAAGTGTAACTTTACTAATGAATGGATGTTAAAGATAGGAACAAATGGGTATCTAGGCAATATTGTTGTTGGTTCAGATCATGAAGAATTAATCATGTGTGGCGTTTCTTATTGGAGTCAAGAAGATGGTGAGTTTTTAAAAGGAAAATTAGAACAAGCCGTTGAACAAGGTGGGTTTGAAGAAATGTTTTGGGATAATTTAGTGAAAGATTCCTTAGATGAGCTGAAAATTAAAGTGTGTGAATTAAAATCAGATGACTTATTTGAAATTGACTCATTAGATGAATTAAATGAATTAGAAGAATTATTACAAAATAAATAATGAAGAGGCTGTGATAACTTTAAGTTAGACACAGCCTTTTAATGTCAAAAAATGATATAAAAATATATAATTTGTAAAGAATATGATATAATTTCTAATTGAAATTGTATATAAGGGTGTGGAAAGAGTATGAATCATAAGAGAAAGTATTTAGTTGTCTTTCTTTTAGCGACTATTATTATGAATAGCTTCCAGGTAATAGTGAGTGCGAATGGTTTTGGTTTCATGGATTCAATTGGATTTCCAATGTTACCAGAGGAGGAAGAGTTAGTATTACCGGGGATGTATGAAGAAGTGAGTATTGAAGATATTCCAACAGAGAGTCAAATTTTAGTGAGATCATCTGAGGCTGGAAGATGGGTTTGGCCAACAGCAGAATTTTATCCTGTTATTTGTAAATATTTATGTTATAAAAATCATCATGCAATTGATTTATATGCGCCAACAGGAACGGCTGTGTATGCTGGTCGTGATGGAATTGTTGAGCAAGTTATTTCCACTTGTCCAAACATGTACGCTAATCAAAAAGAGTGTGGTGGTGGATATGGAAATTACATCACGATTAAACATGCAACAGGTGTTTATTCACGTTATGCCCATTTAAATTCAGTTGATGTGAAAAAAGGTCAAAAAGTATCAGCTGGACAAAAAATTGGAACAATTGGGACATCAGGTCGAGTAGGAGCTGCTCATTTACATTTTGAAATTCGTCAGGATACACGAGGAATGGCAGCTGGTGGTTGGGATCCACTAGATTCAACTCGTTTTAATTACGTTTTACCATCAGAAAAAAACTCAGCAAAGGTTGGTTGGGTGAAAGAAAGTAATCAATGGTATTACTATAAAGGTGGTAAAAAACAAACTGGCTGGCAAAAAGTTGATGGGACTTGGTATTATTTAAATTCAAGTGGTGTCATGCAAACTGGGTGGTTAAAAGATCGAGGAACTTGGTATTATTTAAAATCAAGCGGAGCGATGGCGACAGGATGGGAAAAAGTAAATGGAACCTGGTATTACATGAATGCAAGTGGAGCGATGTTAACCGGCTGGCAAAAGGTTGATGGAACATGGTATTACTTAAATTCAAGTGGAGCAATGTTAACCGGTTGGCAAAAAATCAATGGAACATGGTATTACATGAACTCAAGTGGAGCGATGTTGACTGGCTGGCAAAATATTGGAGGCGCACGCTATTACCTTAATTCAAGCGGAGCGATGTTAACCGGCTGGCAAAATATTGGAGGCGCACGCTATTACCTTAATTCAAGTGGAGCAATGTTAACTGGCTGGCAAAAAATTGATAGCAACTGGTATTATTTCTATAGCGGTGGATCAATGGCAGCAAATACTGAAATTGATGGATGGTCAATTGATGCAAACGGAATTGCAACGAAAATTGAGCAAATTCAAAATGGTTGGCTAGAAGTTGGAAATGATTGGCTATACTATGTGGATGGGGTTGAACAAACTGGTCTACAAGAAATTAACGGAGTTCGTTATTACTTTAATCAACATGGTATTATGCAAATCGGCTGGCAAACTGTTAATAATGTGAGATACTATTTCTATGAATCAGGAAAAATGGCTACTAATACTGAAATCGATGGATGGTCAATTGATGCCAATGGAGTGGCAACTAAAATTGAAGTTGTGCTAAATGGCTGGCAAAAAATCGATAATTATTGGTATTATTATGTGAATAATGTTAAACAAACAGGTTGGTTAACATTAGGAAACGATAAGTATTACTTAAAAGCTGATGGAAAAATGATGAGTGATGAATGGTTAACTCAAAATAATAAAAAGTATTACTTTGCAGCAAATGGTTTAATGAAAAAAGGTTGGATCGAGTGGCGTCATCAATGGTATTACACGAACCAAAATGGTGAAATGCTAACGAGTGGAACTGTGGATGGATGGATTATTACGCCAAGTGGAATGGCATATCTCTCAGGTCGAATGAATCCGGATTATGTTGTTAATAAATCAATTGAACGTTTATTAAATTTAGAAGGATTTGTTTATAATCCTAATCTCAATAGCAGTAATGCTAAGTACACGACAATAACAGGGCAACCAGGTTATGATGAAGCATTAACAGAAGCAATCGTTGTAGAGATTTTAACAAGTGGTAAATCCCAATTTAATGTGTATTTATCTGAAAATACAGCACATATTTTTATGAAATAATTGAAAAACTCCTAGCGATCGATGAGATTGTACTAGGAGTTTTTTTGTATAGAAAAATGAAGTTTATCATATTTAAGTAGGTATAATAAAAGATAAAAAGATAGTACTTTTGTTGCTATCGCTAAATGATCAAACAGATTGGTAGTAAGAAAGGGATATTGAGATCAATCATAATCGAGTTCTAAGCATAGAAACCGTTATTAAATTATAGTATAATATATAAATCATTGTCGGTTTTAATTAGGATTAGACATGATAGATCATATAGAGTTAGATATATTAGTAAGGAGATCATTATGTTATCATTGCTTTTGTTAATTATATTATTTGTTATATATAGTCAGTTAGTCGGTCAGATGGCTTATTTTTATTTTCCTGAGATTTTAGGAAAGGTTAAATATAAGTGGCCGATTGGTTTCTTTATTATCCTAGGATTAATTCAACTCGTTTCATTTCCCCTTCAAGCCATGCATGTCTCGATGCAGATGGTTGGGATTTGTTACGGATTGATTTTTTTAATCTTAAGTATTTTTGTATTCCGTTATTTATATGCATCTTACTGCGGTAAACGACTAGAGATATTTAAATTTGAAAAAGCACATTTAATGGAATACTTGTTGATCTTACTATTTATCAGTTTTAATTTTATCATTTGCTTTTCAACAAACTCCTTTAATGATACGAATGCCGACCAAAGTTTTTATATTACGCTAGTTGAAAACAATGTGGGAGCTGAACAGATTAACGGAATTTTACCTTTAAGCGGTCAGATTCATTGGTTAGACTCATACTATAACTTCCAAGCTTTTTATTTGTTCTTAACGTTTTTATCAATGATATTTAATTTAGACGCAGTATTGGTCATGGCTTGGTTTGTGCCCGTCTTGTTATGGTTAACTGTTTCAATGACATTTTTAAATCTCATTCATTATTTTAATCGTTCTAATAAATCATGGAAAACGATGTCTATTTTTATTATTTTGTGGTCTTTTGTCTCGTTATTTGACTACTTTGTTAGATATAACGTCTATGGAAATAATATTCGACTTTTTGTCTTTGCTTATTTAATGATGGCGTATGCGGATTACTTTAAAAGTCCTAAGCTTCGTACGTTAATAGTATGTGGACTTCTTTGGGCCAGTGCAAGTTCTTTTCAATCGACAGCTTTGTTTTTAGGGATCATGATAATGCTAGCCATAGGGATTTATGAGTTATTCTATCATCGAAAAGGCCTAATATTACCTTTAATCTTTAGTGCAACTCCACTCCTTATTTACGCGGCATTCTTCTTATCTTATGGCTCAACAGCATTATTAGGAGTCATCATAGGAGCCGCAGTTCTCTTACTAGCTATTCTATCGTACAATCAACAAATAAAGTCAGTACTTAATCGTTTATTTTACAGTCGATTCTTTAAGGTTGTTATTGTTCTAAGCGTGATTGGAATGATGGTTTTATCCATTAAGATGGTTCCTTCTTTAAATGAAGAGGTATCGATTTCACCACGTTATTTTATTGAATTTTTATTTGATAAGTATGCCCCTAGACGCAGCTATATTGTAGAGAGAAACTGGCCAATGCTTTCATTAGCATTGATACGTGATAGTCTGTTTCTATTATACCTAGTAGCACTCGTGCAGTTTAAAAAACTAAATGAACCATTAAAATTTGCATTCATTACTCAATGGAGCATAATTCTTATTTTTTATAATCCACTTGTATCTGCCTTTGTTAGTACGTACTTCACTGGTAGTGTGTACATGCGTACAGGGGATATCATCATGTCATTATTTTTGATTGCTGGATTGCTAGTTTATTTTGTTAATCACTCTAAGCTTCGTGGTATAGTTATTGTCTTAGCGTGTTTATCAATCATTCAATTAGGAACGAAAACGCATCAGTATTTAACTCATGATTTTAATCAGATTACGAATACACAAACCTTTAATCATCTATATCGTATGAATCAAGATCTTATTGATACATCTAGATTCATTGAAAGTTATGTAGCAGAACACTATAACGGAGAACGTCCAAAAGTATTAACAACTCAGTTAGAGCTCAACTATTTTGCCCATAATTATGAAATGCTATATACGGTAAATGAAGAACGACGTGTTTTTAATGAATCCTATCGTCAAACAAAGCCAGAATTATATCTTTTACGTGATGGTTTAAGAAAATCATATGAACTATCTGAGGAAAAGCAACAGCAATTTAAACAAATGTTAGAACAACTAAAACCCGATATCGTTGTTGTATCAACCATTGCTGCCCCATGGGTGCATGAATTATTCAACGAAGTTGCTTTAAAAATAGATGAAACCCCCTCATACCTCGTGTATCAACTAACCAATTAATTGAATATGAACTGAAAAATCCATTTAATACTTCATAAGCTGAAGGTTATTGATGGATTTTTTCTGTTTAAGATAATGGCTAGTAAATAGGTAGCATAAACATATCTATTGTGGAATCCAATTTAAATTCAACAACCCACTCTGAGAGAGATTTCTAACTGATTCTGTCAATTCAGACTGAATGGGAAGAAGCAAATATTTATAATGGCGAGAGAAACATATTTTGCAAGTTGTTTTAGCGGAGATATCTAAATCTGTTAGTTAATTTCTGAAATATTCAAAACGTCTTTTCCAGTCAGATTTCTGATTTAATTTACCTTATTTATTATATACCTGAATTATTCATGACCATTCAAAAAAAGCTGTGGATAGACTAAATTTTAGCCTAAACCACAGCTTTTTATCGTTTTGATCTTAAATTTGGGTAAATTAATACTCCAACTCCCTAAAAAAGGGTAGGCTCCCACCTTGGTGATGTGTTGCTCTAAAAAATATCTCATTTTCAAAGAAAGACTTCAGTCACTTACTCTAACTGAATTGCCTGAATCGTTTTTAAACAGTGATGA
>JAUMTV010000094.1 GCA_030531025.1 Turicibacter sp. | reverse complement strand
GGGAGGCAACTAATGAAAAGATTTTTTAGTTTGAAAGTTGAATGTTTTTTAATTTGAAGGTAGCTTAGGCAGATCCACGTCGTGTAGGCGATAATAGTTGAGTAAATGAATCCATTAATTCCAAAGAACGGGACAAGTAGTTGATTAGCAAGATACTTGATTCCAATAGAGATGAATAAATAGATAATTCCTTTCTTTTGTAGATTCAAGCCTTGTAAAATAGAGCAGACAATACTATAAAGAGCATAAAAAATTCCAAGCCAAGCGCCGACTTGAAACAGTTGTCCCCCAAGGATGTTGAGCTCTTCTGTTGATGGGTAAAGTAAGAGATACACGGAATCAGAAAGGAGACTAATTCCGATGACGGCTGGTAACGTAATTAATAAAGTCAGGCGAAGTGCTAGTTGAATTGTTTTTCCAACTGCTTGATGTTTCTTTTGTTGATAATAGTTTGTGAGTTCAGGAACGAGGGGTTGTCCAAATGCAAGGGCGAATGATACGGGAATCATGATCAATTTAGCTAATTCCGTAATATACATTCCGTAATAAGATTTTTGAATTCCAACTGCCATTCCTGATTTAGTAAGTAGTTGATGAAAATTAAGCGTATCAATATTTTGATATAAAGACGTCGCCAGTCCAAGGAAAGCAAACGGGACAGAACAGTAGATGACTTCACTGAATAATACATTTAATTTCCGTTTAGGGTGTGGCACACTATGCTTTAATAACTCATTGTACTTTGGTAATTCTTTTTGCCAATAGTACATGAGGAATGTAAATGAGGCGATCCCCGATAAGAAAGCAGCAAATACAGATAAAGAAACGGCCTCTTGATAGCTTCTGCCTTGTATTTTAATAATCCAAAATGAACCAACTAAAATAATAAGGACACGTACGATTTGCTCTAAAAGTTGAGAAATAGAAGTAGGAATCATGTTACGATTTCCTTGAAAAAAACCTCGGAAAATCGACATGACAGGAATGACAGTTAGAGCGATACTACAAACTTGAATCATATGGATAATATCAGGCCCATCCTGAACAAGGGCTTCAATCTCAACGGGATCATTTAAAAGAGATGTGGCATTCGTTAAAATGTAGTTGACGTAAATAGGGGCAAAAAAGTACATGATAAGAAAGCCAATAAACCCTAAAAAAATCATTGCTATCACACAGTAACGAAATGTTTTTCGTGCTGTATCATATTCACCACTCGCTTGATATTTAGAAACAAACTTTGCCATTCCAACCGGAATTCCGAGAGTAGATAAACTTATAAATAAACTGTATAGGGTATAGGCATAACCATAAAGCGTCTGTCCTTGTTCACCGACAAGGGCTTTAAACGGAATCGTATAAACAATTCCAAGGATTTTAGTTAAAAATAGACTGAGACTTAAAATCATTGCCCCTTTAATAAAGTTTTGACTCATTTGTTTATTCCCCCTCTAAAAAAGATCTAATTTGTATTATGACGATCCTTATAAATCTTAAACAAATGATTCTAAAAAAAGGAAATTATTTACTTGAACTTATATGAATGCTAAGATTATAATTTTTGAATGACGATGCTAATTCATCTAATCTTTTTGTCGAATATGGTATGATATTTATAAAAAAGGAAGAATTACACATAAAAATGAGAGGTGAAGATGAGAATTTCTTGTTTTTATTGTTTAAGTGGACAACTTAGAGGGAGGGGAATGCTTTGAAAAATGAGTTTAAAATTTTAGAGCATCTATCACAGGCAACAATTTTAATGAACAATAAAGGTGAAATCAATTATTTCAATTTAAAAGCAAAAGAGTTATTTAATGTCAATGAACCTATAGGATTAAATTTGACTGATTTAATTGAAAGCATTGGTTTAGCTTCATTTGCGGATGATTTACAACAAGTGCTAGAATCTGTTGAGCAAACAAAAGGTTATCAACAAATGAAGGTCGAGACCCCATCTCAAAAATCCTATGAATTTAAATTTACTTCGATTGAGTCTGGAATTCTGTTAGAAGTTGAAGTGAAAGATTGTCATTTTTGCTTCAAAAGACAGATGCTTAGTTTAATTGTGGAACATTCATCAGATATGATTTTTTATAAAAATAAGGATTTATGTTACCAGTATGCCAATCCGAGTTATTTAAGTTTTTTAAATTTAGATGAAAAACAGTTGATAGGATTAACAGATGAAGATTTAATGAATCAAGGAAGATTATCACCTATTCTTTTTTATCAATGTTATGAAAGTGATAAAGAAGCATTTGAAAAGGGATGGTGTTCAAATATAGAGTTTTCAAATGATAAGTATTATGAAGTATCTAAAAAACGTATACAAGATGGAATAATTTGCATTGCAAAAGAAGTGACAAATGTTGTTAATGTTTATCAGCAATTAGAACTAGATACTTTAACTAATCTTTATAATCGACGTGCCTTTTTAAAAATGTTAAAAGCAAACACATCAGAAAAAGATTACTATGCGATTGCTATTATGTTAGAGAATCTTTCAGAAATTACGAAAAATGAAGGAGTAGTTGTTAGTAATAAATGTTTAAAACAAATTGCTAAGTTATTAAACGACTATCCGGATATTTTATTTTTCCATTTAGAGGGGATTGGTTTTGTAGGACTTTTAGAAAGGAATCCTTTAAAATCAGGAAATCTAGTTCAACAAATAAATGATAATGTTCAACAATTACATCTACCTTCTACTCTACAAGTAGAGATTATAGTTGAAAAGCTTGACGAACATTCAGAGATTGTTTCCTCTGTGTTAAGTCATTAAAAATATAAATCATTATAAGTCGTTATCAATTTGAAGTTCTAGTCTGTAAAGATTAGGATTTTTAATTTTAAATGAGGAGAGGGCATAATCAGTCGATTTTGGCACTTGGGGTGCTTTTTTAAACGAGGTGAGTCATATAATGTTACTAAAGAGTTTGTGGTGTCTATGAGATTAGGATTCATGACTAAGGGGATGAGGTTATGAAAAAGATATTCGTTTGTTTAATTTTAGCTCTGTTATACTTTGTTGTTTTTTTAGAAATGTTGACATATCAATATATTCAAATAGTAAGAAAATGCAATTTAAAGAGTTGTTCTTTAATTAATTTCAAATCCATTGAGAGGAGTTAGCTGATTAAGAAGGATAGAAACACGAAGGTGTCGATTTTATTACATCAAAAAACCCCTCTATGTTCTTGACATAGAGGGGTTGCTTAAACCATTACTTATCATGCCCTACTGATAACGCAAAAACTCATTCTCCATCCACTCGCGATAATCATCTAAGCGCCAATCCTGAATGGTTTCTTTTGGGCGAGTGAAACGCAAACGATAATCACGATGATGTATTTTACCTTTTTCCCCGTCAACCACCAAACCGTCCCGATTTGAGGTGTAATCTACCACACGAGCCGACAAACACACCACTAAGGAGACTTCATTAATCGTTTCTAAAAAAGAGACCAACCGAACCCCTGTAATGTGTTGCGTCTCAACATGAGGCGTCCAATTTTTTTGATGATACATCTCTAATTGAGATTGGTGAAGCCTGAAGAGTTCAGGCGTTTCGACGTCTTGAACCGAGCGCATGTCTCTTGAAGACCAAGCCTCTTGTACACTTAAGAAGATATCTTGCACTTTATCCAAAAAGTCATCCTCGTCAAATGTCGGGTCTACATCGCACATCCGCGCTAAGGCGATTCGGCTCTCGTTTTTCTGTTGTTGATGTTGGTTGAAGCGTTTTAGTAATCTCCCCACTAATAGACCGCCCATCACTACTAACACGATAGGCGAATTCTGCGACCCATATCGTCTCCCATAAGATAAACGAGAATATGGGCGATAAATTGTTCCTCGTCCACTACTACTGCTTCCACCACTGCTTGAACTACCGCCTGAAAAGGTACCTCCCACATCTGCTTGTGCGATCATCTGGCAGTATCCCATAACCAATACAACAATGATACCTAACACCATCCACCTTTTTTTCATATTAATTCCTCCTCTTCCCCAACGAAAAAAAGCGCCAGTAAGCCATCAAGGCGACCATTTAATAGGTATTTGGAGCTTTTTAAGTGTTTTATTTTTTTGTCATCTTAATACCCAATCCTTAACTCATTTAAAATCCCTTTGGCAATCGCTGTTCCCATGTCTTGGCATTTCGCCAGCATGTTAACATCTTTTAAATCCGTGCTGTTCATGTCTAAGCAGGATTATATCACACGCCCACCGATTTGACTAGTGCTCGGGTATTATGCTGAATACTCAAACTTAAATTATCAGTCCGTCTAGGACGGGGAAATATAATTTTTTTCTCTCACATCACAAAGGGTCACAATTCATCCCCCACTTGTAGAAGGAGGGGGCTTACCTAAGTTGCTAAAAATCTCTGTTAAATTTTAATGTTGTTTTTAAAATCAAACCTTAACATCACTATTAATTGATATTAAAAAACATTTTGAATTTAAACGAGACCGCTTCAAACTTGATTTTTCCTATAACAACAAAGAAGTCTAACAGAGCTTTAATTTTAATTATCGTGCTAAGTATTGCTTCGGTAAAATATGAAGCGAAAGTACCTAGTTTAATTGTGATAGCTGATGGATTAGAGGTAGAAGCGATTAATTGTGGATATGAATTGACATCTAAAGAGCCTTGGCTTCAACAGACGACTGTGATTGCTAATTGTGCAGGTGTTGATGAAGTTGCAAAGCAGTTAGAAGGGATAAAGGTATCACCAAACGCAGTTCTTGATTTTTCATTTGATAAAACAAAGGATCAATTAGTAATCTTAGATTGGCATCAAGAAGTTGAATTAAATACGAAAGATATGTTCGTCGCACCTCAAGAAGTGGGAACTTATGTTTAAGTGGTAACAGCTTATTGGGGAGAAAATGAAGCAACGTATGTTATTAAAGTCATCGTTGAATAGATTAACCTGGATTTTAATGGAAAATATATTGGTGTCGTAGTATAATGAGAGATAATATAGAAATAAAGGGTGAAGAAAATGTCGTGGGTTCGAGTCATAATCGTTTTATTATTTGTTGCAGGTGGCTTATGGGTGTTTACTCCTGGATCTCACCAACCAGTCGAGGTCCGTCAGATGCAAATTGGATTTTTAGAAGCAGGAGAGTTGGAGTGGTTACCTGTTATCACTGATGAAACAGATGAAGCGAAGCAACAAGTGAATGAAGTAATTGATTTAATTGATTCAGCTACTCCTTCATCTGGAATCGCTTGTTTTTCAGAAGGACCGGATATTGAGATTATTATTTTAAATGTGAATAAGAATCAATACTTGGTTGATGGCGGAATTTATTTAACAGAAACAGGGGGAATCTATGAAGATCGCCAAGGGGAAGAACAAAAACAACTGTCAAAAGATGACATTCAATATTTAACTGAACTATATCAAAATCAAAAGTAAAAGGTGCTAAGTTAGCACCTTTTTTATTCGTATAAGAAAAAATCACTATTTATTAGAAGAAGACAAGCACTTGTTCTGCTTGTCTTCTTCTAATAAATAAATTTAGTTGACTACTATATTTGGGAGTGTGTTGAGGGGAGAGCATCTAAATTGAAAATCATTATCAATAAGGCTATAATCACACTTGTAACAAATTAAATAATAGATTGTGAGGAATCAATGATGAAATATATGATGGAAATTCGACAAAAAACAAGTTTATTACATAGTGCTGCTGAGCATAGTGGATACATTAAACGCATGATGGATGGGGAAGCAACTGTTTTAGGTTATGCTGAATATCTTTTTAATTTACATGCGATGTATCAAGCGATTGAAGAAGGATTAGAATCACATAAAGAACATCCAGTGGTTAAAGGTTATGTGACACCTGAATTATATAAATCAAAACTTATTTATCAAGATTTACAATATCTTTTTAAAGATAAGTTAGATTCATTAGAATTATTATCATCAACTAAAGTTTGTGTGGCACGTATTAAAGAAGTGACAGAAACAAATCCAGAGTTATTAGTGGCGTATGCTTATACACGTTTCTTAGCGGATTTATTTGGTGGACGTACATTTAAATCATTATTAAATTTAAAATATGGAATTGAAGCAGAAGGATTAAATTATTATACATTCGAGAACTTAGGTGATGTTCGTACATATGTGATGAATTATCATAATAAGTTAGATGGAATCCAATTAGCAGAAGACATGAAACAATTATTAATTAATGAAATTTGTAATACTTACATTTATAACATGGCAGTCTCACAAGAGTTAGAAGCAAAATTACACCCTGTTGCCTAATTTTTCCCTTCCTGATTAGTAAAAAAGACATCGATTTTCTCGATGTCTTTTTATTAGTTTTGAAAGAGGATGTCTTGCTCGTTATGATAATCGAAGCTAATAATATCTTTCCCATCTAAATCTGCTTCATGCATACGAACCGCATTAATACGTCGGTTATGGTAGTCTGTATAATAATAAGTTCCACTTTCTTGGCACATAGCAGATTTGTATAAGGTGTGATCCATTTCAGTTTCATGGTCAATGTCACAACCTTTGATGACACTAACCGTCATTAAAACATTAAAGAATGCTGTGATTCCACTGATTTCATCATTAGCCTCTGTAATACAATCTCTAAAGAAAACCGTTCTAACAAATCGAGAAGCGGGAGATGCATCACCAGGTAATCCTTTCATTCCAAGTCCATGACCAAATGGGTGAACTGTTAAGTCGCCCATTTTTTTCGGTTCAGGCATATGATTTTGTAATCCTACATATTGGCATAGGTTATTTAAATGCCAAGGGAATGTTGGATCATTTGTTAAAACCCCCACTGGATTATCATAAACATGCATTCCATCAGACATGCACTCTACGACAATACTTTTTCCTGATAAATCAGTAAAGATCCAGTGAAGTCCAGCAACTGGGAGGCTTGGTTTAAATGGAATATTAGTAATATTTAAATCTTTTAGAGCATCTTTTAATTCTGTTAAATCAGAGAAATTGCTTAAAGCCCAGTAAACGAAGTCAGAACCAGAAATATTTGTTTTTCCTTCTTGTGGTTGGTCTGAAAAGTGAGCGAAGGCAATAAAGTTTAAACCGGCTCCTGCTAATCCTTTTTCATTGACCGCATCAAAGATAAATGGATGATTATCACTAATAATTCCCATTCCAATACAAGCATATTTAGATTGATATGTTTTTTGATCGACAACATTAAACCATTCGAAATTTCTAGGAATAATATGAACTGATTGACCGTATGGCCCAGGAACATCAAGGTTTCTTCCGAATAGATGTTTCCCATCCTTTGTTTCTAAACATAATCCTGTACACATAGGGGTTCCTCCTTTTAGTTAATGATTTTTTTATTAGTTTTAGTAGATATCCTTACCATCCTTTAGAATTAACTATTTTTTTCATTTCTATGATTTTTTAATACATATAAGTAAAAACGGATGAGATGATCTTACTAAATAAATATCGGTGGTTTAGCAAGGCAGCTTAATAGATTTGAACTTTTTCATTTTTTAATTAAGTTAATAAGTGGATTCATTATTTCATGATATTTTAGAAAAACATGATATTATTGATAATCATTTTCTGGATATTGTCTATTAAGGTTATGAAAAAGACATCGTATTTTAATCACGATGTCTTTTGTCACGAAATAGGGGGATTCTTATAACTCAACGGTATTAGTTTTCATCATTTAACATTGATTATGTTAAAATGAAGAAAAAAATTTAAAATTCTGAAGAATTTTTAAAATCAACTTCGGATATAAAAGTGATTTGTGGTAAAGGGGAGGCTGCGAGGTGGAATTAGAGAAGCTGATTCAGGTCGTGTTAACGACCGATAAACATGCATATGAAGAAATTATAAAGCACTACTATTCATTGATTTATCATTACGTTTATCAGCAGGTAGGAGATGTTGAAGTTAGTAGAGAGTTATGCCAAGATATTTTTTTTGAGGCATATCGATCGCTTAAACGTTACAACGCTAAGAAATCATCGTTTCAGACATGGCTCTATAAGATTGCTAATTATCGTTGCATTGATTATTTAAGAAGTAAGGACTATCGACAGCAGGTGTTTAATGGGGAAGATGAATTGAAAGTATTATCTGAAACAACAGATGATGCGCTAACAAGATTGATCAAAGAAGAGAAGGCACAAAAAATTAATCATTTAATGCGCACTTGTTTAAAAGATAAGCATGAACGAGTGATGAGGTATTATTTTTATGCAGATTTAAGCCCAAAAGAAATTGCAACATTAGAGAAAACATCAGTTAAAACAATTTATACGATTATTAAGCGGAGTTTAGATAAATTAAGGATAGCGTTAGGAGGGAAGGATGATGAGTAAAGTTGATATTGATCAAGAAGTAATGACAATTATGAATCGAATTGAAACATATGAAACAAAAAAACAAAAATTAAAAATGATGAAGCCAATAACTTTAGTTGTTGCTGTCGCTCTCTTAGTTTTAATTCCTATTTTTTCAAACGAAAATCCAGGTTATAAAATTACACAAATAAGTGCTAATGAGTATCATTTGAATATTTTTGGAGATGATGTTTATTTTAATCTTTATGCTTTTGTTGAAAATCCAAATCGGATACAAATAACAGAGAATATTTATACGTACGAAAATCAAGTTAAATACTTTGATGTGACTTCACAGCTAGAGGTGAAGACAATAGAAATAGAGGATCAATTATTTTTAGCAATTGCTAAAAAAGATAACAGTGACATTTTAAAATATTATTACGTGAATAATGATGTAGAAGAGTCTCGAGGATTAGTTCCCATTGATCGAGAGTTTCATCATTTTGAGCAAGAAATGAGTGACGTTTTAAAATTAGAGAAAAAATATCCAATGATTTCATATGTAGATAGTTCTGGAATATGTACTCAATATCAGCTAAATGAAAAAGCTAATGAGTTAACATCTGAACAATTAGAAGATTATGAATGGTTACAGTCGATTAAGAATCAAGTTTTTTGTTCAACAGGTGGAATAAACTCTATTAAATATGTTTTACAGTTTAATGGAACAGTCGATGAGATTGGAGAGGTGATTCCTGAAAAAAGTATGATATATAGTGGGGGCGGAGTAGGTGCACCAACTTTTGATCCAGTAGAGATTGAAAATAAAAAGCTTATTACTACCAACACGAGTGGGATTGATTGGGTTGACGATATGCACGTTATGATTAATCGATATTATTATGAAGGTGAAGTGGAACCTGAAGAACTTCTAACCTTAAATATTGATTTTCAGCAACTGAATTCGACTGATTATGACATTGAAGTAATGTTTGATGAAAAGCCAGTTGAGATTTTATATCAAAAAAATGAAGATAATAAAGTTTATATGATTTCAGACTTTTTAAAAAATATTTCTGAATATCGATTAGAGGAAATCGATGAAGGTGAGCCAAAGCTTTATGAAGTTTTTGATAAAACTATTTCGATTATCGTTAAAGATAAAAAGACAGGCAAAGTGATTCAAGAAATATTAAATAGTGATGGATATATGATGCCTGCATCAGATCATTAAAACCTCTTTGAGTTCTCAAAGAGGTTTTTTTATGGACAAATGTGTAAAAATCGGATTAAATTGTTATAATGAGAATTAAATATAATTGTTTTAAAAATTTTAATTATTGTAACCATTTTTTGTTTTATTTGTCTAATGAGTAGATCAGATAGATTAGGGTGAAGAAGTGGAGAAGTTCGATGATGTATTTTGGCAGTATGCTAAGCCGTTCCCTAGTAGCGGAGGATACATTTACTTCGTAAATGGCAGGTGACCCATTTCTAACTGTTTAACTTTTTTACGAAGTTCGATTAACTCTGATTCTTCGTCTGTTCGGTTATCTTTCTCTTTAAAGGAACCAGTTGACGTTGATTGTTTAATCTGCCCATCAAAGGAGGATACCTTTCCTTCGGAAAGAATGGGGACCCTACTTATCGAGTAAAGAAGATGAAAGATCATATTCACGGGTAATGTCACATTTACGTTTTCCATTTAAATAAAGTTGAACTCATTCCCTAGCAACGGAGGATAGTTCGCATAGCTCACTGCTAGGTGACCCATTGATTTTTAAATTCATCAGTATAAGTACGGCGTGGTCTACGAATTTTAGTTTGGGGTATGTTAAAGTTCCTTTTGATTGACATTATTTATAATTTTATATGACCTTAAAAAAACTATCTAATTAATTGTAACCTATCCACTAATGACAGGCGATGGTGCACTGATCACATGTTTCACAAGTTAGGATTAAGATGTCATGAAGTTGAATAAAGGTATCTCCTTTAGGGGTTATATTTGTTCCATCTTGACGTTTAATTAGAATAATGAGTGTTTGAGATGGAAGGTTTAATTCTTTGATTGTTTTATTAAGCCAAGGATGAGTAGGGTTATCAATATAAATTTCAGTTAACATGAGATTTGGATCTTCGTGATAGCTTGTGCCACTCATAACAAGTTCATCGCCAGGTAAGATTAATGTGTTACCGTTTGGAATTAATGTCTGTTCATTTCGCCGAATCATTAGTATTAATGTGTCAGTCAAATTAAGGTCATGAATTTTTTGGTTGGCCCAGTTATGCGAGGGGGTTATGAAAAGTTTAATAAGAGGAAGATGTTCTTCTTCTTGATAGTCGGTAAACGTTTTGAGGACGTTATCGTTATCATCAATCATGCCAAGTTTTCGGGCAATCGTTGGTAAAAGTGTTCCTTGTAGTGCGACTGACATGAGACAGATGCAAAAGCTGATATGGAAGATATCATATGACGTGTCGGGGCTATTTAGCACGACTAAAATTGCAAAAACAATAGAGGAAGCCCCCCGTAAGCCAGACCAAGATAGAAGGAGTTTTTGAGGAATTGTGTAGTTACCTGAAGGTAATAGACAGAATGTTGTCAGTGGACGAGCAATGAAAGTCAGCCAAATAAAGATGATAAATGAAGGTAATAAAATGGATGGCATTTGTGAAGGGAATGATAAAAGCCCAAGAATAAAGAAAATTAAGATTTGAGCGAGCCCTGTGAGGCCATCAAAAAAGTGAACGAGGGTGACTTTATTAGAAATTGAATGATTTCCAATAATGATTCCTGTTAAATACGTTGCTAGATAGCCGTTTCCCCCAATAAGTGTCGGAAGTGCAAATGAGAGGATAGCAATCGCAAGAACAAAAATAGTTTCTAATCCATCGACCATGAAATTAATTTTTTTAAGAATGACGCTTGTCCCAATTCCAATAATAATGCCAAATAACGTTCCATAACCGATTTGTGCCATTAAGAGAAAAGGAATTTCAGCGAGTTGTGCACTTTGATTCATTAAATCAATTAAAATCAGGGTCAGCATGTAAGCTATCGGATCGTTACTTCCACTTTCAAGTTCTAAAATCGAAGCTGTCCCATTTTTTAAATTTAACTTTTTAGAACGTAAGATGGAAAAGACAGAGGCAGCATCGGTGGAACTAATGACAGCTCCAATGAGTAAGCTTTCTATCCATTCAAGCTGTAAGATGAAGTGACAAAACAGCCCAGTGATGACGGCGGTTAAGACAACTCCGAGTGTTGATAACAGTAAGGATGGTTTAAGGACAGGTTTCGCCATTTTCCAGTTCGTCCCAAACCCTCCGTAAAAAATAATGAAAATGAGTGCAATGGTACACAGTTGTTCTGTTAAATGATAGTCATTAAAGGAAACTTTAAAAAATCCATCTGAGCCAATTAACATCCCAAGAAGGATAAAAAATAATAAAGAAGGGACACCGAGTTGGTGAGTAACCTTGCTTAGTAAGATACAGATGATTAGAATAATAGCACATATAAGTAATGAAAAAGTCATCAAAGACCTCCTTTCTATATATTTCATTTTATGCTGTTATTAGAATTAAATATGAATCATAAAAAG
>JAUMTV010000093.1 GCA_030531025.1 Turicibacter sp. | reverse complement strand
TTGCCAACTAAGCCTGCTATAGAATGATGAAATACATTTCTGTTTCCATATAGATGATATCGGTATGATTAATTATTGGTTGGATAGCTTATCGTCTTAAGATGAGAGCTCTTTAGTTAAAAATTTTGATGAGAAGGAGATTCGTCTTAATCTCACAATATATCCTATGTATTTTTAAATTGCTAGTTAGTATAATTAATCTTATGTGAAAACGGTTAGCTAAGATAGGGGAGATCTAAATGGAGCAAACTGTATCAAGAGAACAGTTATTTGATTTTTTTATTGATTCATGTTATCTCTTACAGGATTATAAAAAGGTTGAGGGAGTATTATATGATGAGGCAGAAAATGATGAAGCAAAACTTGAAGAACTTTTAAAAGGTTATCGTGAACATCAGAGTTTTGATCATCTAGTACCAATACTAATTTTCACCGCTCGTTATTATTTTGAAAATGGAGTAAATAGTTTAGCTGCTATTTATTTGATGGAATGTCAGTGTATTTTAGAGTATTTAGATGTTGATCATTTATTAAGAGGATATATTTTAGCTGAATTAGGTTATATCTATGAATGTAAAGGAGAACTACAACAAGCAAATTATTATTATACAGCCGCTCTTTCGTTTGGTAGAGAAAAACAGATTCCTTTATTGATGACATATAGTTTAGAAAATTTAGTTCACATCATGTTAGTTTTATGTCAGCGTAAAAGTGTGAAGAAGTTTCAACAATTGATGATAGATTATCATGATGAACCAATTTCTAAGCAATGTAAAGATCAAATTGAGTTATTAAATGCTTATGTATTAGGAGATTATAAATTTGTTATCAAGATGTGTGAAGAGTCATTTGATTCTAAAAATAAACTTCTAGAATCATCGATTTATAACCATGCGATGTATCAGTTAGGAAGAAGTGAAAACATCGAATGGGATTTAATTTTAGATGAGGAGTGTTTGGAAGGAACTTCAGCCGTTTATTCTTTGATGAATCTTTTAATGTATCATTTAGTTAAAGATGATGATGAACAACTATACGCATATCTTAAAGAATTGTTTAGTTCATTAGCTGACAAAAATCTTCATCATTTGTTGAGATTTGGGTATCACTTTTTATGTCGAGATACGCGTATTCGTTTAAATTTAGAATGGATGAGTGAATTCGAAGAGTCATTAAACCAAGTGTATGATTTGCTTCACTACCAAGAGCAACTTTTAAAGCAACGAATTCAAAGTATTTATCATAGTTATCGTGAGTATTATAATAATCTAGATTTAGTACGTACTAAACAAAAATACAAAGTCGTTACCTTTAACCAATTACCGATTTGTTATCAATATGAGTATACACCAAAAACGGTGTTAGGTTACTTTAAGCTGGATCATTGTTTTTATAGTGAATTTAAAGATCAGATTTTAAAGCAAGTAATTGAAACGATTAATGAGTTCATTGGTGAAAGTATCACTTTCTCAGTTGAAAATGAAGGAGTTTGGTTTTATTTTAATGCTTGTTATAAAGAAGTAAAGTTAAAACGAAAATTAAATTGTTTAGTTGAGTTATGGTATGAAAAAATTGGTCAACCATATTATGTTTCTTTTGGGTTACCGCGTTATACGACAAGCTCATTTGAGGAGACGGCGATGCGTGTGAAGAGCGATTTTTTTGGAATGATTTTAAAGTCAAATACTAGATTGCCGTATGAGATAAGTTTTTGTCAGCAGATATCTTGGAGTTATAACTTTTCATTAAAAATTCGTCAATTATTGGATGCAGCTTATCAAGCAGGGGAGTTTAATTTAGATTATACACCGCTATATTATCGGGATGGAGCACAGTTATTCGGGGTGGAATGTCATAATAAATTAGATGATCATTTAATTTTGAATCGCTTATCATTAGAAGAAAGAACTGAAGCACCTCTTATTTTAACGATTGAAAAAGAACTTTATCTATTTGAGGTTGGCTGTCAGTATATCAATCAAATTAATCATAACTCTTGTCACCGGTTATCGTTATTTATTAAACTTTCTCGATATACATTATTAAATAAATTTTTATCTTCAAGAATTTCAAATTGTCTAAAAAAATATGGAATTGATCCAAGCCAAGTCATTATTAGTGTGAATGAGGATGTGTTATTTGAACAAAATATATTAATTCACAAAGGAATTAAGCGATTACGTGAATTTGGAATTAATATTGCGTTAGATGAATATGGAGCAGGTGCTTTAACAGGATCGATTCGTAATCTAAATATTGATTATTTACGAATTAGTTCTTGTCTAATCCAATACTTAAAAAATTCAAGTAACTGTGTCAATATGATGAAGTCTTTATTAAATGTTTGTTCAAGTAAGGATGTGAAAATTTGCTGTTCAGAAATTGAAAATGAATCGAGTCTTCATTTAATTAGCGATTTTGGAATTGATGTCGTAAGTGGTAGCTATTATCAAAGAAAATTAGTTGTTTAATTAAATAAAATAAGTCATAATAGAGATTATAAGCGAGTAGGCGATTAGTTCATGCGCACGAAATTATAATCTTTAGCGTGAAGAGGTGACATAAGATGAAGCAAGATATGAACATGGATTTGGGACTTGAGTCATTTTTAAAACCTGACTCTGATTTTATCGAAGAACTATGTGATCACTTAGAAGCAGAAGGTATTCATTTAACGAATGATTTATTAGTTCAAATTCTTTCAAAATATGAAGATCATAAATTTAGTTTCTTTAAAGAATTAATTGAGCAATTAGTTGGGCCAGATAATATGGCATTACCAACTGATGGTGGGCCAGCCGTCATCCAAGTTGTGATGGATGGAAAACGTAATAGAAAACAAAAAAGTAAAGATGAAGATCAACTAACTGATGTTGATTCAACTTTATTATCATAATTTAAAATAGAGAAAGCGACTCTTTATGGGTCGCTTTTTTCTGAATAAAAATCTAATAAAAGTGTTAGAAATTCATTTTATTTGTCTAACTTTTCGTTATAATTTAGTCAGGAATATGGGAATGAAATAACAAGATGAAACGTCTAATGTATGAAAGAGGTGAAATGAGTGAATTCAAACACCCATGAACCAATTGAGCAAGTGGTTGAAAGGCTCATTGAAGAATATGGACAAGAAGTTTATAAAATAGCTTATTTTTATATAAAAGATCAACAGTTAGCTGAAGATATTTTTCAAGAAGTCTTCTATAAGGTCATGAAAAATTATCATAAATTTCAACATCAAAGCAGTGAAAAGACATGGTTAACTCGAATTACCATTAATACATGTAAAGATTTATTAAGAACAAGTTGGATTAAACGAGTCACAATATTTGGTGTTTGGCAAGAGTCAGGAACAGATTATGAAGCTCCTTTTGATATTGAGCAACAAGAAGCGGATCAAGAGTTATATGAACTTATTCAAGAACTCCCAACGAAATATAAAGATGTGATTTTATTATTTTATTATAAAGAGTTATCATATGAAGAAATTGCTCAAATACTAAAGATTCCTGAAGGAACTGTTCGAAGTCGTTTGTCACGTGCACGTGTGAAATTAAAGAAAATGATAAATGAAAGAGGGGTGTGATACAATGGATGAACAGAAGATTAAATCTGCAATAAAGTCACAACTCGATTCAATTGAACTGAACGAACAATTGAAAGAAAAGACAATCCAATCAATTAAACATTGCACTGTTAAATCTCGCTCTTTAAGAGGGTATCTATTAGGTGGTGGGATTAGTTTAGCCATGACTTGTCTAATTGCAATCGTCTTAATTAATCCATTAAAAAAATCGGAGCCATCACTAGAACCGATTGCGATGTTAGAAGGAGATTCTGCTGTACATATTCGTCAGATTGAAATGCCTCTTGAACGATTAAAGCAAGTATTTAATCAACTTAATTTAACTTATAAACTAGGAACAACTCAAAGCGAGACGGATTATACAGTCATCCCAATTGAAATTGAACAAATAGAAAGCTATTATGTTGAGTTATCCACAATTGTGGATAATTCCGACCTTTGTCTAGATTCTTCATATTTAGTCATTCAACTAAATGAAAAAAGCTTTTTCTTTTATGCAGGAACAGATGGTGAATTAATCAAGTCACTTGCAAATGAAGGCACGAGACTTTGTAGATAACTTATCCACAAGTCTATTATAAAAAAACCACTCAATTAGTTGAGTGGTTTTACTTTATATTCAGCTAAGCGCTCTGCATCATGCTCAGAACATTCAACGGTAATTAAGGTTCCATTTTCTAAATATTCTGTTTCAAAAACATTTGCATGTTCATTTAGGTAAGAAACAAGATTTCCACGATCGTAAGGAATTAAAAAGCTAGCTTTTACGTAGTGTTGGAAAATGTGTGATTTAATACAATCAATTAAGGTATCAATATTCGTTAAGTTTTTAGCTGAAATACGAACGGCCTCTTTTGTACTAGGTGTGAATTCATCTTCGATAAGATCAGCCTTATTGTATACATACACCATTGGAGTTTCTTTAACTCCTAATTCATCAAGCACTTTATTCGTGATTTCAATCTGAGTTTGGAACTCTGGATGTGATAAGTCTACCACGTGAAGTAATAAGTCAGCTTCTGTTACTTCTTCTAGTGTTGAACGGAATGCTTTGACTAACTGGTGAGGCAGTTTACTAACGAATCCAACTGTATCTGTTAATAAGAATTGTTTATTATCTGGAAGTTGAATTTGACGTGTTGACGTTTCAAGCGTTGCGAATAACATATTTTTTTCAAATACTGATTTTTCAGCTTGAGCATTTGAAACAGTTAGTAAAGCATTCATCGTTGTTGATTTACCGGCATTCGTATAACCAACTAAAGCAACGACTGGCGTTGAGTTGCGTTTGCGAAGTTTACGTTGATTTTGACGGGCAAGAACGAGAGAATCCAATTCTTTATTTAGTTTGTGAACCTGCTCTTCAATTCGACGACGGTCGAGTTCTAATTTTTTTTCTCCGGGACCTTTAGATCCAATTCCACCAGCTTGTCGTGATAAGGAAGCATTAAGTCCAATTAAACGTGGCATCATATATTTAAGTTGCGCCACTTCAACTTGGAGTTGTGCTTCACGCGTTTTGGCACGGCTTGCGAAAATATCTAAGATTAAAATAGTACGATCGATAACTTTACATTCTAAACCATGCTCTAGATTACGAATTTGAGATGGAGATAATTCATCATTAAAAATAACAAGGTTTGCATCATGTTGTTGAACAAGCATTGCGACCTCGTCAACTTTTCCTGTTCCAATATAGCAAGCTGGATTCACATGTTCAAGTTTTTGCGTTAGAACGCCAACGACTTGAACGGAGCATGCTTCAGCTAGATTTTTTAATTCTTCCACGCTGTAGTCGAAATTTTTATCATTATTTAAATCGACTCCAACTAAGATGGCGCGTTGAATGATTTCTTCCATTTCATCACCTCTGGTCATATTTTCAAAAACTACTATAAGTTTACTAGAAAAAAGGTAAAATAGAAATATTATCGTAAATTTAAGTGAGTTTACTAATACTCATATAGTTTGATATCGCTCTATTATAGTGTATGCGATTGAATCAAAAAGATTTATCTCTTGCTAGGATATCTGTTCGAGTTATGTGATAATTAAAGATAGAAATTAATATAGTTTATAAGGAGGGCATTTTATGGCGAAAGCAAGAACAAAAACATCATTTTTCTGTCAGCAATGTGGGACGGAAAGTTTGAAATGGGTCGGAAGATGTCCAGGTTGTGGCGAATGGAATACGATGGTGGAGGAATTAAAGCCAACAAAGGCAGAACAGCGCCGTGGCTTTGTAGCAAGTGAAAGTATGGCAAAACCTCAACGTTTACAAGAGATTGAGACGAAAGAGGAAGCACGTATTCATACATCAATGAGTGAGCTTAATCGTGTTCTTGGTGGTGGAATTGTTCGTGGATCACTTGTTCTGTGTGGGGGTGAACCTGGGATTGGTAAATCAACACTACTTTTACAAACGGCACAAGATTTAGCGCATAAAAATGTTCAAGTGTTATATGTTTCAGGAGAAGAATCTGCTCGTCAGATTAAACTTCGTGCAGAACGTTTAGGTGTAACTAGTGATCAATTATATATTTATGCTGAAACAGATTTAACATTAATTGAACGTCAAATTCAGCAATTGAAGCCAGAATTCGTCATTATCGACTCTATTCAGACGATTCATATGCCAGAAGTTACCTCAGCACCTGGTAGTGTGTCGCAAGTTCGTGAATGTACCGCACAGTTGATGAAAATTGCTAAGATTGGTGGTATTTCAATCTTTATTGTCGGCCACGTAACGAAAGAGGGGAATATTGCAGGGCCACGTTTACTCGAGCATATGGTGGATACTGTCTTATATTTTGAAGGGGATCGTCATCATACCTATCGTATTTTACGAGCCGTTAAAAATCGATTTGGATCAACGAATGAAATTGGAATATTTGATATGAAGGAAGAAGGGCTTGATGAAGTGACTAATGCTTCAGAGGTGTTTTTAGAAGATCGTACAAAAGGATTACCGGGAACAGCTATTATGGCTTCAATTGAAGGAACACGTCCAATTTTAGTTGAGATTCAATCATTATTAACACCAACGTCTTTTGGAAATCCAAAACGTATGGCATCGGGGGTTGATCATAACCGTGTATCATTGATTTTAGCTGTGCTTGAAAAACGTATGGGATTCTTTTTACAAAACCAAGATACTTATGTCAAAGTGACAGGGGGAGTAAAATTAGATGAACCAGCTGTCGATTTAGCAATTGTGGCAAGTATTGTTTCAAGTTATAAAGATAAGATGACACCAAGTGGAGATGTCTACATGGGTGAGGTCGGATTAACTGGAGAAATCCGACGCGTTTCTCGTATTGAGGAGCGTGTTAAAGAAGCCAAAAAACTTGGCTTTACACGCGCGATTATTCCAAAGAAAAATATGGCTGGTTGGACAGCACCACAAGGAATTGAGATTGTTGGGGTTGATACAATCTCAGATGCAATTAAAGTCATGTTTAAGGATGATTTGAAGTTTTAAGCATAGCCAGCTGATTTAGGGGGACAGCGAGATGGGGATTGGGAATGTTATAAAACGAATTTTTGGGTGGATGATAACAGCTATTATTGTATTAATTGTCGTTAGTTTAATCCCACTATCTTTTATTGATGCTAATCAAGAAAGCGATGAGGAAATCCCATCGCTTTCTTTGCCATTACTTGAAGATACTACATCAAACACCTATTTTAATATTGAGATTGAAATGAATGTTTTATCGATAAGTGAATCACTAGAGAAGTTAACTCGTTTAGTTCAAGAAACCTCTGGAATAATGCTATCATCTAGCTTATCCACAATAACCGAATCGTCAAAAAGCTATATAGGATCTTGTACAATAGAACTTGATGCAGTTGTCGCCGAACAGTTTTTATCAGAGGTACAGTCTATTGGGCAAATTACTCAAATGAATACATATACTAATAGTGAAGTTTTAGTCACAGAGGATGTTGAGAGTTGGTTATCTAATTTAAAAATGCAACAATCAAAATATCAGACATTGCTATCAGAGTCGACGACAGTTAGTGAAACGATTAAATTAGAAGAAGAATTAGCTCGAATTCAAACAGAAATAGATAAATGGTCAGCGTTGAAAAACAAAAGTGAACGAGCAGAAACAAAAGTGACACTAACCTTTCAATTAAAAGAAGGTAGTCAACAGGTAATGTTTGAATGGAGTTTTATGATTAAAGATGAACTTTCCATTCAACTAAATCGTATTAGCCGAGGGGCTAAATGGTTAATTGTAAAACTAATTGGACTAACTCCATATCTTTTAATCATAGGATTTTTAGCAATAGCAGGTCGTTTCTTTTTTAGAAGACGTAGACGTAGACGATGAGGGGATGGAAAAGATGAAAAGATGGGTAGTGATAGTAGGAGTAGCAGTTATCTGTTTATTAGGGGGATTAAAATTATGGAAAGATGAAAAGGAGTCATTAATTAGTGTTGAAGGAACGGTATTAGAAGTTAATGGGACTAGTGCTTTAGTTTCTGAAAGAGATAATTTAAGTTCAAAAGATTTAGTTAAAACATATGATGAGTGGATGAAAGGGGACTATGATTTAATCTTTATTTCAAATCTCAATGATATTGAAGTTGGAATGGTAATAAAGGTTATCGTTGAGGATGGAATTGCTGAGAGTTACCCAGCACGGGCAAAAGCTAAATCATATGAAGTAATTAAACAGATTGAGCTAACAAAAGAGTCAGAAGAAACCATTGGCTCAAAAGAAAGCTTTTATAGTCAACAGTTAGTAGACATTTTTCCTCAAAAAATTGGCTTACAACAATTATTTAGTGGGTACGCAGAATATGGACATGTTCAAACGCTAAAAGAAGCTCACGAAACAGAGACAACATTTGAATTATTATTTGAAGGGGAAATGAGAGATGGTTGTGGAGATAGTGAACGACGATTCTTTCAACTAACGTATGAATTTACGGATGAAGCTGTTATTGAACATGTTCAAAATTCAGATCCGTATAATCAACTTCATAATTCTAAGTTATTTAATTCAATCATCCCTAATAAAGTTATATTAAAGTTACCTCTTGAAGTGGGAAATAGTTGGGATGAGACATTTAGCTATAGAGGTCAAGAATATACAGCACGTACAGAAATTATTCGAGTAGATTCATTAGAGAATGGTGAAAAAGAGTATGAAACACTAACGTCCGTTAAAGGAATTGAGGAGTATTATAATGAATGCTATAAAGAAAATCGTGTCTTTAGAACGAATAGGGGGGTGACTTCTTTTAGCAACCTTTTCTCACTAGAACTTATTGATGTAGATAATCCAGAGTTAGAACAATCAGAGGATTTATATCTGTTTGGTTATTATTTATCAGCAGAACAATAAAGTTAGATAATAAAAAAGACCAACTGATTAGTTGGTCTTTTAAACTATGCAATATTTTGTTCTAATACTGTTTCTGTGACAGTAATGCTTGATTTTTTAGAAAAGACTAATTTTAGTAGGACGGGAGTAATAACAGTTGTGACAACAACCATGATAACAATTGGTCCAAAGAAGACAGAGCCCATTAAGCCAAATGCAGAACCTTTACTTGCGACGATAAGAGCAACTTCTCCCCTTGAAACCATTCCGGTTCCAATTTGAATTGCTTCTTTAGTTGTGTAGCGACAGATTTTTGCTCCAATACCACATCCTAAAACTTTAGTTATCATGGCTATTATAACTAAAGCAATAGAGAAGGCGATAAGAGCTGGTGTCATCTCAGGTACGATTACTTTAATACCGATACTTGCGAAGAAGATAGGAGATAACAACATGTACGCTGTCGTTTCAAATCGATTCATAATATAGTGTTTTCGTGGGGTATTTGATAAAACAAGTCCTGCCATAAATGCTCCTGTAATATCTGCTACTCCAAAGAAGTGTTCTGCACAGAATGATAATAATAAACAGAAGACAAACGATAAGATAACAAATCGTCTTAAATCCATATTATAGCGATTCATACTGTGTTCCATTGCTTTAGAGAAGATGAATCCTGCTAATCCACCAACAATAAAGAATAAAACAATTTTGATTAGAACAAGTCCAATACTTACTTCAGTACTTGTTGCACTTGTAACAATTGTTAAGGCAATGACCCCTAAGATATCATCAATGATAGCTGCTCCTAAGATAGCATTTCCAGCTCGTGTATTTAGCTTACCAAGTTCTTTTAATGTTTCAACCGAAATACTTACTGAAGTCGCGGTTAGAATAATCCCAATGAAGATGTTTTGAAGTAAGATTGGTGCCTCTGCATCAGAGATTCCACCTTTATTAAAGACGGCTGCTAAAGTGAATCCACCGATTAATGGAACGATCATTCCTAGGATAGCAATAATGAATGAAGCTTTTCCAGTTTTCTTTAATTCCTTAATATCTGTTTCAAGTCCTGCTGTAAACATTAAAACGATAACACCTAACTCAGCAAGTTGGATAATGAAATCTGTTTCATGTAAAATATTTAAGCAAGCTGGGCCAAGCAATAATCCTGCAAGTAATGCACCTACTACTTGTGGTAATTGAATCTTTTTAGTTAACAATCCGAGCAATTTTGTACTCATTAAAATCAAAGCAATGTCAAATAGAAATTCGTAAGATAACATAGTTTCTACTCCCTCCTAGTTTTTTCACATTGACAAATTATACTCTCATGTTCCATAATTTACAATTGATAATTCCATAAAAAGCGGTTTCAATTAAAAATTTTTCCCATTAATTCAATATAATAATATTTCGTTTAAGATTAATAATTTTTCATGAATTGATGGAAAATAGTATTTGACTTTTAGACTTTGATTTGTTAATTTATTCAATATTAAATTTTGGGAAGGTGATAAGGTGAGAGAAAAAATTATTTCAAATACAGTGATGTTTGTTTTAATTTTAGGCTTTGTGACGATTTTTGAAAATGTTTTTGGCTCTACTAATAAGATGGTCGGAATTGTTGTTTTAATTATAGGATTAGTTATTAGTGAAAAAGATTTAACACAAAACTTAGGAATTTTGACGATTCAATTATTAAGCGTTAATTTGTTGATGGGGTTTTTTAGTTATTTAACTTTACTAAATCCTATTTTAGGGTTAATTATTAATGTTTGCTTTATTTTCCTTGTAACATATGCGACGGTTGAAGGAAATAAAAAGCCGTATCATTTTCCGTTTATTTTAGGGTATTTATTTTTGACTTTAGTAGCTCCTCCTGTTTTAAGTGAATTACCAGGTCGATTAATAGCCTTAACTGGGGGAACATTGATTATCGTTGGGTTACAATGGTTATTTAATCGAAAAACGTATAATCAAGTTTTAAAAGCACAGATGGATCAAGTTTTAAGTTGCTTAAATCACCATATGGAACAAATAGCTGTAAATAATAACAAATATTCAAAAGAAATCGTATCACCTCAAGATGGAATGAGTCGATTTATGAAAGTTACACATGATCGTAAAAGTTTTAATCAAGTTTTAACAAAGGAAAGTATGGAACATATTACTGAGATTATTACTTTTGAGAAGATGTATTATTTATTAGATAAAATTGAGAAGGATTATGTCGATGGATTAATTGATCCGACTTATATTGAGTATCTTCGCGTTTTTATTAAAGAGTTAAAACAAGGAGAGTTATCTGATGTTAGTGAGTTCATTACAAAATGGGAACAACAAGAACTTACACCATCAGCTATTGAGTTAAATCAGTCTATTCGAATGTTAAAAGTGGCAAAAAATCAAACTTTTGTTATGTCTAAAGAGGGGATATTTAAGCAGTGGATCAAAGCTATTGACTATGAATCGATGGCTTGTAAGTTTTCACTTCGATTAGCTATTTTAGTTGGACTCTCTTTATTTATTGTTCAGTTATTTGACTTAACGTATGGGCGTTGGTTTTGTTTTACGATTCTAGCACTTGTTCAGCCAGGATTTGAGGATAGTCGTAAAAAAATGGTACATCGATTCATTGGAACCCTTAGTGGTGTTGTGATATTCATTTTATTATTTAGTCTATTTAAACAAGATTCTCAACGAATACTGATTGTTTTAGGTGCATCATACATCGGAATGTATATGAATCGCTATGATTTAAAAATGACCTGGGTAACGATTCAAGCATTAGGAGCAGCGATTATTGGGACTACTGGCCCAGTTGTTGTTGAAAATCGAGTGTTTTATATTGTCTTAGGAGGAATTGTTGCTTATGTTGGAAGCAAATATTTATTTCCAATTTATCGGCATGAAATGAAGCAACATTATTTAACACTATACGAACAATCTAAAAAGCATTTATGGAATCATCCAACAACTTATCCACATACCGGTATTGTTCAAGCGTATCATTATCTCCAAGTCGGAGAGATAGAAAAAGAAAAATATCAAGAATGGTTGAATCTTAGCTATCAAGCATTAACTCAGTCAGTATAATTAAAAACACCTCATTTTAATTAATGAGGTGTTTTTGTATGAAAAAAGCTAAAAATGTAAAATCTATATATAAACAGAAATAAAATCTACATTTATCACGACACACTAAATGTTTG
>JAUMTV010000092.1:2614-12186 GCA_030531025.1 Turicibacter sp. | reverse complement strand
TTTCTTTTATCTGTATCACAAATAGACAATCTCATTACAGTAGAAATGAAACTCCCAATAACAATATGCCCATTTCTTGCACGATTATACACATAAATAGACATCATTGAATTAGATTTAATTAGTTATTCAAGCCAACTTTATATTATAAATGTAACACTCGGCTTTTAATTTCCGCCGTTTTCCCTTTATTCCAGAAATTATCTCCTAAATATCCACATGTGCGGCGAATAACGTTCATTTTCGCCTGATCTTTATTATGACAATTTGGACATTCCCATGTTAAGTCATCATTCACAATGATTTCACCTTCATAATGACATACATGACAGCAGTCTGACTTCGTATTAAACTCTGCATATTGAATATTATGATAAATATAATTCACTAACTGTTTTAATGCTTCTAAGTTATGTGACATATTTGGAATTTCAATATATGAAATACATCCTCCAGTTGAAATGGGTTGGAATTGTGATTCAAATTGTAATTTTGAGAAAGCATCAATCTCTTCACGAACATCAACGTGATATGAGTTTGTATAATATCCTTTATCCGTAATATCTTTGATTTCACCGAATTTTTGTAAATCAATTTTAGCGAAACGATAGCATAATGATTCAGCTGGGCTTCCGTATAAACCGAATCCTAAACCAGTCTCTTGCTTCCATTGCTTAGTTGCTGCTTCTAAACGTTTCATCACTTTAACGGCAAAAGCTTCACCTTCAGGTTGAACATGTGAAATACCCGTCATTAATTTAGTAACCTCATATAAACCAATATATCCAAGTGAAATTGTTGAGTATCCATCCATTAATAATGGATCAATGACAGCACCTTGTGGTAAACGAGCAATCGCACCATACTGCCAATGAATTGGTGACTCATCTGATAACGTTCCTTTTAACGCATTATGACGACACATTAATGCTTCATAACATAAATCTAAACGGTTATCAAGCAGCTTCCAGAACTTCTCCTCATCACCAGCGGCAACAATCCCTATTTGAGGTAAGTTTAAGCTGACAACTCCTTGATTAAAACGCCCTTCAAATTTATAATTTCCTGCTTCATCTTTCCATGGAGATAAGAAACTACGACACAAGCGAGATGTACATTTCTATACTGGTTACTCACTCTGACTATATCTTCGCTCAGGACTCCCACATCCTTCATTGCGCCTTGCACTTCCAATGGGTGCATCTCCCACTGTACTCTACTCACTTATTCACCCTCAAAGAGAGCTATGCTTTCGATAGTCGATTGACTTTCCATTCAAACTGAATGGCTTAGCACTGGATTACCATATGTTACAACACTTAGGCTTCCCAGTTAGCACATTCTTAAACAGCCATTTCCTGCTGCGCCATTAACATGTAGAATGCACACCTGTTACGCACATAACAGTTCACAAGGTTTTACATGGGCCGACCCTTGACCCATTGGGCTAAACACATTTCCTTCGTAAATCTTCTTCATCTCTTTAGCAGAAATATAATCTGGATATAAACGTTTTGAACTACACTCAACTGCTAATTCAGTAATATAATCATACTTACCACCTTCTAAACAGTTATGTTCATGTAAAACATAAACTAGTTTTGGGAATGTTGGCGTCGTATAAATACCTTTCTCATTCTTGATTCCTTGAATACGTTGTTTTAAAACCTCTGCAATGATTAGAGCAACTTCTTCAGCGTATTCATCATTTTCATCTAAATTTAAAAATAATGTGACAAATGGGCTTTGCATTCCCTCATCTTATTTCTAAGACGACTGACTATCTCTTCATCCGTTCTGGATGGGTGGCGCTTCGGAAAAAGGATTTTCACCTCTAACCTACTCCCTTACGGGATAGTCGATACACCTTCCTCTATAAGAGGCTTGGCACGATATTGGCATATCTAAAAAGCTTTCGTCCCATGACTAAATCATTATAAAAATATTAGGAGCTAGTTATACTTCAAACTTTTTAGAATTAGCGTTCATCGTTAGCATCTCCAATTAATTAAGATTTACATTCTTTTAATAGCTCATCTCAGCTTTTTATTCAATCTATATATAAACAGAAATAAAGTCTACATTTATCCCGACACACTAAATGTTTGATCGTTGTGCCGTGAAAGGCAGACTATAGTCCAGGGGTCACCTACCATGCGAAGCATGTTTCCTCCATTAGTAGGGCTTAAAAGTTTTTTACGATGTAAAAAACTTATCTGGACTTATATAGCTTCAAATCGCATCCTCTCTAGAAAGTCTCTAACTTGTACCTTAGCACAAAGCATTGCCAACGACAAGTTACTTCGACTTTTACGAGTAGGATAACCGCGACTTTCAGCTTTTTTTTGGAAATACACCCTACATTTGTAGGTTCACCACCTGTTCACCTAATTATTCCTAATTAGGGCGGCCATCATTAACCGTTTGTTGTCATTAGTGTATTAATTTGGTATTGAATCGTTTGGACACCTGATGCTAATTCTTTATTCATTAATTTTTGAACTGCTTGATCTAATTCCTGTTGCGATGAAATGCAATCTTTTAACATGTCATAATATTTCATCTTACTACGACGAAGATATTTTCCAAGATGACGGATATCAATCGATTGTCCACCGTATTGACTACTTGCCACCTGCGCAATAATTTGCGTCATGACCGTACAAGCAACTTGAAAACTTTTTGGGCTTTCAATCATACGCTTATTAATAACCGTTCCATTATCTAACATATCTTTAATATCAATTAAACAGCAGTTGAAAATTGATTGCATGAAATATAGGAATAGGTAAGGCTTTGAAATTATCTCTACCTTTTCCCCTCCTCCACACCGTACGTGAGACTTTCGTACTCATACGGCGTTCCATCAATAAGATTTATTGGGTCATAGCAGTAACCCTAATTTGGTTTAAATGTAATTTTTTACGAAGTTCGTTGGTATACGATTTATTAATCTTTCCACCAAAGTTTTTAATCAATCTAATGTATTTCATTATTGTCTCATCAGTTGTGGCATGCAATAGTTTGTGTGCTAAAGGATTTATAAGAACTAAATTTTGATAATGGTCTTCACCACCATCTTTCTTTGCTACTTTGTGATGTATCTCAAAACCTTCTGAAAGTGGTAGATTTGTTACAGGGCAATTACCGTACTGACTTGTGTAGAGACTCAAGGCATGGACTGAAACTAAAGAGTTCACCCATTGGGAGTTACAATAGTTTTCAATTAATCTTCTGCCATCAGAGTTATCCCATTTTAGTTCCTTATACCAGTAGTTGACTAAATCATCCCTTATGTATGGACTAATATTAGGATTTCTTTGAGCCAGTCTCTTCTGTTTAATTGCCCAGATTGGACATAAGGCAATACCCTCGACAGATATGAATGTCTTTCCATTATATTCAGGATATTTCCTATTGATTAGTTCACTACGTTTCTTAGCTTCCTTAAGTGAAATCTTTTTAAGTTTCCCATGGTAGGTTGCTAATCTCTTAAGTTTACCAAAAATTCTATAATGGACTTCACCCATGTCTTTTGATGGATAAGTGCTGAATTGGCAATAATTTTGCCATCCCATGATTGTCGTGTTAATCTGCTTCATTATCTGAGGCTTATTTGCCCCTTGTTTAAGCAGACTGTTCAGTAGTGTTCTGTACTTCTCTACCATTTCATCCAATTTATCTCTGCTTACTCTTACTTGCAGGATACATCGACTTTTATTTCCTTTATTTTTAACATTAGTACGTCTTTTCTTGTACTTCTGTTTGGTGTCTATTGCCTTAAGTTCAAATCCAAGAAATTTACTTTTTGTTTTCCTCAGATTTATGATTTTCGATTTGGTGTCACTTATTTCTAAGTGTAACCTCTTCTCAATAAACTGTTTAACACCATGAAACCATTTCATTGCTTCTTTATAATTTGGTGTGAAGATTTTAAAATCATCTGCATATCGAACAATGAATCCAGTTTTTAAGGTTTTCCATTTTCGAATGTGAATTGTATTTCCTTTGGTCTTCTTACCTGGGATGTAATTCGGATTAGGACTTTTGTTCTTATATTGTAGTTCTTTATAGAACTCATCTTTCGTCTTATTACTTTGACAGTGAGATTTAAAATCTTCCCATTGTTTAGCTACCCAGTGGTCTAATTCATTCAGAACTATGTTGCTTAGTAAAGGAGATAACACTCCTCCTTGGGGTGTTCCCTTAGTCGGGATAACCCCATCTACAGGAGATTTTATTATCTTCTTGACTAACATAAGTACTTGCTTATCTCTGATACCTAAGTTCCACATTTGTTTGATTAGTCTATTATGATGTACATTATCAAAGAAACCTTTGATGTCTATGTCAACACAGTACGTGCATCGAGCATTAACCACTAAGTGGTGACACCTTGCGATGGCTTCTCCTACGCCTCTGGTAGGTCTAAACCCATAACTATGTTTATAGAACTTTCCTTCACAGTAAGGCTCTAAGACTTGTTTGATCATTTATTGGACTAACTTGTCAATTGCATTAGGAATTCCTAAGGGACGAAGTTTATCATTACTCTTGGGAATGTATACCCTTCTTACCCCCGAACTCTTGTAGTCATCAATAAGTTCACATACTTTATGATGTAGTTCATCTATTGAATTAGATTTAAGCATTTGGGAGAAAGTAATTCCATCGATACCCGCAGTATCAGCACCTTTATTGGCTTTGATACATCTTATAGCTATAAGCATATTGCGTTTATCTTTGATTATTGGAATTAAATTCTTAACATTAATGTTATTCGTGCTTTTATGGTATAAATCTTCGTATACCTCTGACATGCCATAGTAATCAGCCGATTTAAAGAACTGTATCCTCGTTGTTTGAGCATATTCGGGCTTCATTTTGGTTCCACCCCTCTTTTTCGTAACTGATTTATGACTCAATTCTGCTATATTTTGCTTATCTTATTGACTTGGGGCCTTCGCTCCACTACTTATTATCATAGTTTCGTCGCTACTACACCCCTACTGCCACTTCTTCAAAGAGAATTTGAACCGGAGTCTTATATCTCACCATCACCTCTAACAAAGGCTATATAGATGTAAGAAGCTTCAAACGTTCCACATTACTTAGCTTAATGATTGATTTAGGTGCTTCCTATTGCCCTGCAAGCTTGATACCCGCCATAAGGGTATATGGAGTTTCGCCAAGACTAAGAACTACTAATCCACACTTACTACCCATTGCTTTCACAAAGAGTATGTATACCTTTCGATATACCCGACATTAAGGACAGTACATTCGGAAGTTCGTCAGACTAAATATTATGTTCATATTTTATGCCATTCTCACCATGTCAATCGCCACCCGTGCTATGCCTACATAGTCACCTCTGACTTATTTTTCCTCACCATTACGTGTTAGGGTAGGTTTCACTCGTCTTTACCCGGCTTCACACACTCTCATTTGTTAGCTAAGAGTGCATGCGGGAGGTCTCAGTGTACCCCTTCGAGCTTTATTGGCGCTCTCATTTGAGTTATCAGTAATGTAGTTAGAGTAATTTATTTACTCCTTCAAATCCCATCAAGTAGTTAGGCTACTTGAGTTTATTGAAAACGTTTCACACAGTCCATATCATGAAAGTGTAAGACTCCCTCATCATGGGCCTGCACAATACGTGCCGGCAATTTCTTACGGCGCGTAATATCCTTTGATACTTCACCCGCGATTAAGTCACGCTGAGTAGAAGCCATCATTGGATTTTTATTTGAATTTTCATTCATGACTTCTTCATTACTTAAATCAATTAAACTTAAAATACTATCATCTGTTGTATTTGTTTCACGTTTAAACTGTTGAATCGCACGATACCCTTCATAGGCCTTCGCTGTTAACTCATGACCATTTTCAATCAATTTTAAATAAACATACGTCTCAATTTGAAAAATCGTTGGCGTTGTTTGTAAATGTTCAAAAGTTAAATTAATTTCATGGGCAATCTTCTCTGCGATTTCCTTATCAATTACTCCACTTCCATATTTCATTGCCTTTAAAATTGCTTGATAAATTTTGGATTCATCAAATGCAACATGGCTGCCATCACGTTTAATCACTTCTCGCATAGTAACACCCCTTTACGCATAAAAATCTCCACCTTTTGTTAGTCCCATTTTATCGAAAAAACACAAAAGATGAAGATTTAGTATATACATCGTACTAAAATTTTTATCAGAATTCAAGCAAAGTTTTAATGTAAATTCCCTAGATTATTTTCATTAAAATTGAAAACATTTACTGCTTTACTTTTAGTCTTTTTTCTGTTTTTCTCATCTTAATTGCCTCCTCTACTCTATAGTTTATTAAATAAAAAATAGGTTTATTCTAACATAATCTGAAGCTTCTCCCTTATCATCTTTACCACTTAAATCCGCTGTTTTAAATAACAAAAAGATAGTCGTAAAAAGAATCTACGACTATCTTTTTTGCTTATTTTCTTTCAATTCCTTTGATCGGTAAAATCATTGCAACTGCCATAAAAATGACTCCCATCACAGCTAGTCCTACATATCCAATTTGAAAAACAGATGGATACTTATCTGATAAATGAAAGAGTGTGAATTTACCTAAATTAAACACCTCAAAAAAGCCTTGGTCAGCTAACCAACTATAACTGATTGTGAATAGAAAATCCCCAACAAGCTTGTTCGCTGTTAATAAGAATCTCACCTGCAGCGGCCTGCTTCGAGACTAAATGTGATTCAATCATACGTAAGGCATTCTCATCTAAAGTTTTTAAAAAAGGATAATCCTCCATTAATGACTCTAACATCACAACCCCAACTTTCTTATCCTAATTGTGAATCACGGTTTAGTGGCGTTTAAATGTCCATCCAACGATTGAAAAAATAATAAACATAATGGCATTCACAATAACCACACTCGCCCCCGCTGGTGTCGAGTATAAAAAGGAAACGGTCATCCCGACAAAGAAACACGCCACTGAAATAATTCCCGATGAAATAATCACACTTTTAAAACTATTAAAAACTCGCATAGACGTTAATGCTGGGAAAATGATTAAACTTGAAATCAGCATTGTTCCCATAATACGCATTCCAAGAACAATTGTAATCGCTGTTAAAAAGGCGATTAACATATTATAAAGCTCAACTTTAACACCTGTTGCTTTCGCAAATGTTTCATCAAACGTCGTCGCAAAAATACGATCATAAAAAATCACAAATAACACAAAGACAAGGATGGATAAGATGACACTAATTTTTACATCGCCTGGTGTCATCGCTAAAATACTACCAAACATATAACTATTGATATCGGCATTTAATCCACTCGTTAAAGATGTGACCGTTACCCCAATTGCAATTGAAGTACTTGAAATTAAAGCAATCGCGGCATCACCTTTAATTTTACTGTTTTGAGAAATTCGTAATAAGAAAAAGGCCGCAATCACAACAACAGGAACTGCAATCTTTAATGGTGCTAAATTCATCGCAAAGGCAATAGAAAGTGCTCCAAAACCAACATGTGATAACCCGTCTCCAATCATGGAATAACGTTTTAATACTAAGCTCACTCCAAGTAATGCGGCACATAAAGAGACGGCACTTCCAACGACAATTGCACGAACCATAAAACTATAAGAAAACATTTCTTGCCAAATATTAACCATGTGTCACCTCTCCTACATGCTCACATGAATTTGTATAACATAAATACTCTTCTGGTGTTCCATAAAACACCACTTCTTTATTTAGCCTTAAAATTTTTGTTGCATGTTTTAATCCACTATTCATGTCATGCGTCACCATAATAATACTCATTCCATACTCTTTATTTAACTCTTCGATGATTTTGTAAAGATTTTGAGTCGTCACAGGATCTAACCCTGTGACTGGTTCATCTAATAATAAAATTTTCTCTGATGCACATAAGGCACGAGCAATTAGCACACGTTGTTGCTGACCACCTGATAAATCACGATAACATTTATTTTTTAAGTGCTCAATTTTCAATTTACGAAGATTTTCAAGGGCACGTTTTTTCTCTTTTGAAGAATAAAACGGGCGCCATCCACGTTTATTAAGACATCCCGATAAGACGACTTCAAACACAGAAGCGGGGAAGTCTCGCTGAACAACTGTCTGCTGAGGAAGATAGCCAATATCATGACTTCTTAACTGATTACCGTATCGAATAGTTCCTGATTTAGGTGTTACTAACCCAAGAATTGATTTCATTAATGTACTTTTTCCTGACCCATTATCTCCAATAATGCAAAGATAATCGCCTTCATTCAGTTCAAATGTAATGTCTTTTAATGCTTCTGTTTGGTCATAAGAAACATTTAGTTGCTGACAAGATAAAATACTCATATTAATTCAGTCCCATTCTTAAATTTTCAACGTTTTGTTTCATTAATGATAAATACGTTACACCTTGATTAAAATCTTCTTTTGAGACATTGTGACATGAATGTAATAGTAACATTTGTGCTCCTGTTTCGTCACTAATCATTTGTGCAATTTTAGGATCAACAAGTTCTTCATGATAAATGGCTGGAATTCCTTGTTCTTTAATCTCTTTAATCATTTGTGCAACTAAAGCAGCACTCGGCTCAGCTTCAAATGGAGCTGATACATAATGAATGCCATATTCATTTGTTAAATACTGCATCGCAAAACGACCTGCATGATAAATCGTCTCTCTCTTCGCATTCTCAACAACGTCTTTAAACTCATTATCTAACTCTTCTAATTCTGCTAAATAAAGTTTCGCATTATCTTCATAATACGTTGCATTATCTGGATCAATCTCACATAATGCATCTAAAATATTATTCACCATAATCATCGCATTTTTAGGGCTTGTCCAAATATGCGGGTCATAGGCATGATAGTGTCCATCCTCTTCAGCATGATCCTCTTCGTGATCATGACTCTCATGTTCATGATCATGGTCATCTTCTTCATGGTCATGATCATCACTTTCTTCAGTTGTCTGATTTGGTTCTAATAATGGAACGTTTTTTGAAACATCTAATACATAGACAGAATCACTATCAATACTTTCAATCATTGTATGTGCCCATTGTTCCATTGATTCTCCAGTGTAAATAAATAAATCAGCTTTGTTAATTTTAATCATATCGGCTGGTGTTGGCTCGTAAGAATGGGCCTCCATTCCTGGTGGTAATAATAACGTAACGTCTGCTTTATCTCCAGCAATCACACGGGCAAAATCATACTGTGGAAATAAAGTCGTGATAATTTGTAGCTTTTCTGAATCACTTCCTGCTGATGAGTCACTTTCACATCCAACTAAAATAAATAATAAACTCATAACCGTAAATAAAATACGTTTAACATTTCCCATTAAAATTCCTCCTACAAAAGTTGTTCTTATTTATGTTATGTATATTGTAACACACTTTCATACAAATGATAACCGTTATCGTTTAGAATGAATATATGTGCATTTACTCATATGAGACGGTTCTAAATAAGACGACTGCCCTAGCAATTGAGGATAGCATTCCCTAGCAGCTGAGGATTAGATTTCTTCGAAATCGC
>JAUMTV010000092.1:0-2514 GCA_030531025.1 Turicibacter sp. | reverse complement strand
AGCAATTGAGGATAGCATTCCCTAGCAGCTGAGGATTAGATTTCTTCGAAATCGCCAGGGGTCCCATGATCACAATCTTTCGATTGTGCCACTTAGCCTAGGGGGACCCATGTGCATTTACTCATATGAGACGGTTCTAAATAAGACGACTGCCCTAGCAATTGAGGATAGCATTCCCTAGCAGCTGAGGATTAGATTTCTTCGAAATCGCCAGGGGTCCCATGATCACAATCTTTCCATTGTGCCACTTAGCCTAGGAGTCCCATGCGCATTTACTCATATAAGACGGTTCTAAATTAGATTATTGCCCTGCTAGTAGTGGAAATGCACGAGCCTCGCTACGTGCGGCAGGGGACTTAAGCCCTAGCAAAGGAGGAAAGCTAAGATCACAATCTTTCGATTGTGCCACTTAGCCTAGGGGACCCATCATTAAAAGAGAGTGATTTATCGTATAAAATCACTCTTTTTTGATTTAGTTTAATTTTGAGGCGATGAGTTGATAGTTTTGTTTTAGTCGTTCATCGGTTGGATAGTTATTCAATGCTTTTTGGGCATAGACTAATCCTTTTTCATAGTTTCTTAAATAATATTGACTAATGGCACCTAAGTCATAAGAGGTATAATCCCATGCTTTAGGGTCAGTCATATATACTAAAGGACGTTCTTTTATTTCAAGTGCCTTTTCAATCATAAAGTCTACTCCTAACCAATCGGCTTCTTCATAAAATTGTATAGCCAGTTCAATATAGCCTTTTCTTAAATACGGGGCTTCTTTAATCGCTTTTAAAAACCATAGTTTTGAGCTTTCATAATCCCCTAATTCTTTATACGACTGTGCAATATACCGCATAGCTGCAGCTCTTTCTGCATCCCAAGTCGCACTTGGTAAAGATAAATGTTTTTTTACATTGCAATCGCATCTTCATAACGATAATGAAAAAATATTCTCTTCCTAAGTAGTGAGTATTACGGTCATCATTTGGATTCTCTGCGACAGAAAGCTCTAGTAATGGCAAGTACTAAGCTCTCGTCTTAGTTGGATCAGGATAATGATTAAGTTGAACTCCTTTTAAATAAACGACAGTCTCGGCTGCCTCCCCTGAATATTTTAATACTTCATCTAAATCCGTACAAACACAAACATCTCAATCAGCAGGTACTAATTTTAATGATTCATTTCTAGCCACATCAAATCTCCATGGTATGATGATTTTTTTCTCAACACGTACGCCTCGTACTTTTAACTTCTCAACGGTTTGATCAGTTGAGCCCGTATCAAGTACATATATTTCATCTGCTTCTTGCATTGAATCAAACCATCGATCAACAAATTGCTCCTCATCCTTACAAATCGCATAAACACAAACTTTCTCTTGATTAAGGATCACATGCATATGAGATTTTTGATAAAAAAGAAGATGAATGTATTAAAGTCATTTTAAAACCATGATTCAAAAAGGCATGAGTCATTGTGGTGAGCCTATACTGTTAGATTAAAAATCTTACGTCACAGGTCTCTATTACACCTCATGCCTTTTATTAATATTCATCAATCATTAATAAGCTCAATGAAACCCGTGTAACTCGAACAATGTCACCATCAATTAAACAGATAACTAATCAAATTATTGATTTGGTAGTAAAATCTCCTGTTTGTAGGAAACCTCAACAAATGATGAAACACTAATACGGTATACTTCAACTCTTACACTTCAAGTAACCTGAGAGATGTAGATTCGCATTTTGATTTAATAAAATAACTTACCTCGATATTGCTAGAATCCTCCCTCCTTTTCATCTAGGCCTCTGTATACAAAAAAAGCTGTGCACATCTGTGCAGCAGCTCTTTTAAGTCTTTTTAATAAATGTATGACGACATTTTGGACAAGTAATTTCAATTTTTCCTTTTTTACGTGGCACACGTAACTGTTGTCCACATTCTTTACATTTAAAGTAACGATATTGACGTCTTGCTTTTAATGCTCGATATTGATTAATCCACTTAGATTGAAGCGGATACCAGTATTTTAAGAATAAAATATTTTCTTGATGACGTTTTAATTTATTTTTAGAAAAAATACGGAAATAACAAAAAACTAAAGGTACGAGCGAAAGCCATGTTAACCATCCCCAACCTAGTAATTGCCCAACTAATCCAACAACTAACGATACAATCAGAAGCGCCAATGATAGATGATCGACACCTGTTCGATCTTGCATGAATTTTTTAAACCATTCCATTAATAACACCTCTTTCTTTACTATTATTATACACTACAATCACAAGAGTTAGAATGAAAAAATCCCTCTTATAAAAGAGGGATTTTAAAATTATTTATATAAGTCCAGATAAGTTTTTTACATCGTAAAAAACTTTTAAGCCCTACTAATGGAGGAAACATGCTTCGCATAGTAGGTGACCCATTCCCTAGCAGTGGAGGATTAGATTATCTTTGATAATCGCCAGGTGACCCCTGGACTATAGTCTGCCTTGAACTCCCTACCAGTGGAGGA
>JAUMTV010000091.1:1863-12193 GCA_030531025.1 Turicibacter sp. | reverse complement strand
TATATATTTGTCATCTATATAAGTCCAGATAAGTTTTTTACATCGTAAAAAACTTTTAGCTGGACTATAGTCTGCCTTGAACTCCCTACCAGTGGAGGAAACATGCTTCGCATGGTAGGTGACCCACGGCACAACGATCAAACATTTAGTGTGTCGTGATAAATGTAGATTTTATTTCTGTTTATATATAGTTATAAAATAATATTAATCATATCTTAACTATTTCTTAACAGAAAATTAATATTTCAAATGTTGATTTATATTACAATTAACTCATCAACAGTACAGATACAAATCATGGAGGAATGATGAGAATGAAAAAATTATTAAGTTTAGTAGCGGCTGCAACATTAACTTTTTCAATGGCAGCATGTGGTGGCTCAAATGATCAAAGTGGAGATACAGCAAATCAAGATGGATCAAATGGAACACCGTCAACAGAGTTAACATCTGGAGCAATCGATGTCGTTAGTCGTGAAGCGGGTTCAGGAACTCGTTCAGCATTTGAAGAAATCATTGGATTTAATGGAGAAGACCAAGATCCATTAACAGCAAATGCAACAATTAAAGATGGAAATGGGGTTGTGGCAACATACGTAGAAGGAAATGACGCTTCAATCGGATATGTTTCATTCGTAACATTAGAAGAAAACCATGGAAAAATCAACGCATTAACAGTAGATGGTGTAGAACCAACAGCTGAAAATGTTTTATCAGGGGAATATTTAGTAGCACGTCCATTTGAGATGGTGTATATGGAAGAAAATATTACAGACGTTGAACGTGCGTTCATTGATTTTGCATCTTCAATTGAAGGATTAGAAATCTTAGAATCAAAAGGAACAATCGTTGATACAACAAATGCAGAATCTTTTGACGTGTCAAAATATAGAGATTTATCAGGAAATATGGTTATGGGTGGATCTACATCAACAGAAGCTGCAGTTAAAGCATTAGCAGATGAGTTTAAAGCATTATTCCCTAAAGTAACTTATACATATGATGCAACAGGTTCAGGAGCTGGAGTTAAAAATGCAGTTTCAGGAACATATACATTAGGATTTGCTTCTCGTGAAATCAAAGAATCAGAATTAAAAGAAGGAATTACACCTGTAACATTATGTATGGATGGAATTGTATTAGTTGTTAATCCATCAAACAGTTTAACAGATATTTCAAAAGATCAAATTAAAGATGTTTACACAGGAAACATTACTGATTGGTCAGAATTAACAAAATAATTGAATAAAAAAATCACCAATTAATTGGTGATTTTTTTATACTTTAAGAAGTTTGCAGAAAGTGATAAATAATTACTTTTTTTCATATATATAAGTCCAGATAAGTTTTTCATATCGGAAAACTTTTAGCTGGACTATAGTCTGTCTTAGTATTAAAGCGGCTCCTCAACCAAGTATGTTATAAAAATATGAAATATATATCTGTTTCTATATATAAGTCCATAAAACTTTTATCAATTACCCTAACAGCGGAGGGGATATTTACTTCGTAAATAGCAGGGAACCCCTCATTGCTGGAGGATGATTACGTCTTACTCTTTGCGTTAGCCTTTGGTACAGGAAATCATACTTTAGCGTTTGAGGATGGTTTTTAAGTAAAATTATAAGGGAACTCACTGTAGTTAACCTTAATCGAAAAAGCTTAAGTACTCTATAAATGGATTAGTAAATCTGTTGAACAGATGAATTAAGAGGGTTACTAAAATCGAAATATTATTAGTGAGACTTTTTATGGATAAAACTGCAAGATATACATTTCTTAGTAAATAAAAGGTCAATTTATATGTTAACGACGTAGAAAGTTAGTCTCGAGTACTCAAATATTTGTTAAAACTAAATTAACAAAAGAGCTTTTAATTGTTAAGTAATTGTTAACAAAAATTCATAAACGTTGATAAATCGATATTTTAAATGTTAAGAATTTGTTAACAACCGTTAATTTTCTGTTAACAAATCCTTTTTTTTTATATTGAGATGCTACAATTACGTTGTAAACAGAGAGTATAAATTTAGTTCAAATAAAACGAGGTGTTGAGTGTGAAAAAAGACATGACCCTTAATCGTAAACGCGTATTCTTAGAAAAGTTCTTCCATGTTCTATTTCTATTAGCAGCGCTTTTTGCGGTCATTAGTGTAGCATTAATTATTATCTTTATTTTCGGAAAAGGGCTTGCGCCATTCTTCCCAAATAACCAATTTGGAACATATAACTTTATAGATTTTATTACAGGACTCCAATGGACGCCTCAAAGTGGACAATATGGAATTGGATATATGATTATCAGTTCAATTTTAGCAACACTTGGAGCAATTGTAATCGGGGTACCAATTGCATTATTAACATCAGTCTTCATTGCTGAGGTAGCACCGAAACCATTAGCAAATATCGTTCGTCCTGCGGTTGAATTATTAGCGGCTATCCCATCAGTTTTATATGGGGTATTTGGTTTCGCTGTAATTACACCATTAGTTAAACAAATTTCTCCAAATCCAAGTGGGGATTCATTATTAGCAGTTATTGTGGTTTTAACAATTATGATCTTACCGACGATTGTCGCTGTTGTTGAAACATCAATTCGTGCTGTTCCGCAAAGTTATAAAGAAGGATCATTAGCACTTGGTGCATCAAAAATGCAAACTATTTTTAAAGTTGTCTTACCAGCCGCTAAATCAGGAATTTTAACGGGAGTTATTTTAGGGGTAGGGCGTGCAATCGGAGAAACGATGGCTGTTATCTTAGTAGCGGGGAACCCTGAATCAGGAATTCCACACACAATCTTCGACCGTGTTCGTTTATTAACAACCAATATCGCATTAGAACAAGGATACGCAGCTGAAATGCATGAGCAAATGCTATTCTCAACAGCTGTCATCTTATTCATCTTTATTATGGTGATCAACTTAGTATTATCACGCATTCAAAAAAAGGCAGGTGATCGTTAATGTCTCGTAAACTTAAAGATAACTTACTAAATGGCCTAATTTGGTTGTCGGCAGCGTTCTCAGTTGGGATTTTAATCACTATCGTTGCATTTATCTTCGCCAATGGATGGTCAAAAATCTCATGGGACTTCTTAACGAATGACTATGAATCACAAACTCAATATGTCAACGTAACGAGCGATCAATCTTACACAGCGCCAAGTTCATTATCAAGTGACGCCTTATTTTCAGAAAACTTAGGGATTGCCATTGAACCAAATGAACATGGTTATGAAGTCGCTTGGATTGATGATGAATCACCAGTAAAACATGCAAAGAATAATGCAGATGAAGCCTTCCCAGTTAAAGTTGGATACCAACTAGAACAAATTAATGGAGAAGGAGCAAACTTAAAAATTAAAGCTGATACAGATGCAAATGACATCATCAACGCTTTAAATGCAAGTGATACATTAATGATTAAAGTTGTTTCACCAGGTGGAGGAATCTTCCCAATGATCGTCTCAACTTTAATGTTAATCTTAGTTGCCTTACTATTCTCGGCACCAGTCGGAATCTTAGCAGCCATCTATATGGTGGAATACGCAAAACCAGGGAAATTAGTTAACTTAATTCGTTTTGCAACCGAAGTTCTATCAGGAATTCCATCAGTTGTATACGGATTATTTGGAATGTTAATCTTCGCTAACACATTAAAACTTGGAATGTCAATTTTATCAGGTGGATTAACACTGATGATTTTATTACTTCCAACAATGATGCGTACAACTGAAGAAGCGTTAAAAGCTGTTCCTATGAGCTACCGTGAAGCATCATACGGACTTGGAGCTAATAAAATTCAAACTTTATCAAAAGTTGTTTTACCAAGTGCTATCCCAGGTATTTTAGTTGGGGTTATCTTATCAATTGGACGTACAATTGGGGAATCAGCAGCCTTACTATTTACAATCGGAACATTTGCTAAATTACCAATCAACCCAACAAGCGGAAATCTTTCGTTATTTGAAACTGGAACATCATTAACAGTTCGTGCTTATGTTGAAGTAAAAGAATCAGGGAACGTTGAAATGGCAGCAGCTATTGGAATCGTCATCCTTGTGATCGTCTTTACATTAAACTTAATTTCACGCTTAATCTCGAAAAAATTCAGTAAAGCAAACTATTAGGAGAGTGAAAAGGAATGCAACCTAAATTTAACGTCACAGATTTAAACTTATTCTATGGAAACTTCCAAGCCTTACATCATATTAATATTGAAATTCCAGAACGTAAAGTAACAGCCTTCATTGGTCCATCTGGATGTGGGAAATCAACTTTCTTGCGTACATTAAACCGTATGAATGACTTAATTGAAACAGTCAAAATCACAGGGAATGTGACACTTGATGGAGATGACATCTACTCAGACATCGATGTTATGAAGCTTCGTACGCGTGTCGGAATGGTCTTCCAAAAACCAAATCCATTCCCAATGAGCATTTATGATAATATCGCTTATGGACCACGTTGCCAAGGAGTTAAAGATAAGAAAAAATTAGATGAAATCGTCGAAAACTCACTTCGTGGTGCAGCACTATGGAATGAGGTTAAAGATCGTTTAAATAAATCAGCCATGGGATTATCAGGAGGACAGCAACAACGTTTATGTATTGCTCGTGCTATCGCCATGGAACCAGAAGTAATCCTTATGGATGAACCTACATCAGCCTTAGACCCAATCGCTACTCAAAAAGTTGAAGAATTAATGGAACAATTAAAAGAAAAATATACGATCGTTATCGTTACTCACTCAATGCAACAAGCCGCTCGTATTTCAGATAAAACAGCCTTCTTTTTAATGGGAGAATTAATTGAATTTGACGATACAGATAAAATCTTTACAAATCCAAAAGACAAACGTACAGAAGATTATATTACTGGACGCTTCGGATAAAAAGGGGATGAAATGGAATGAAAAAAACAAAATTAGAAACGGATTATGAAGCCTTACTTCAAGCAATTGAAAAATTATCTGTTTTAACAATCCAATCTTATGAAAATACGCTTAAAGCCTTAAGAACATTAGATTTAGAAATTGCCTTACAGATTATCAAACAAGATCAAGAAATTGATGATTTACAAGAAGATATTACAGAAGAAGCTACAATCTTTATTATTCGCCAACAACCAGTAGCAAGCGATTTACGTAAAATTTTAATGGTCATGCGTTTAGCAACTGAATATGAACGTATTGCTGATTACACGAAAAATCTTGCAGAATACATCATTTTAATTAAACAAAACGAATCATTAGAGCACTACGAGAAAAACGTAGACAAACTTGTCCACATGCTAGAAATCGTCATTACGATGTTAAAACTAGTTATGGAAGGACTAAAAGAAGAAAACAAAGCAAAAATCAAAGAAGCGGCGGATATGGATAAACAAGTTGACGAAATTTACAATGAACTACTTGCTTCTTTAATCACCCATATCCAAGTAGTTGATGGAAAAGTCTTCGGAACAGCCTATGCAATTTTAATTAATAAATATATTGAGCGTGCTGGAGATCACGTCACAAATATCGCAGAAGAAGTATTATATGCTTTAAAAGGCCGCCGCTACCATTTAAACTAATAAAAAACGCGTAGAAGTCATCTACGCGTTTTCTTTTGGTAACCAATTATATTTCCAAGTATAAATTGCCATTAAAATAAAACCAACAATCTAAGAAATCGGATATCCTAAGAAGCCACCTTCAATACTTGGATTAAAAGTTAACACTAAGAAAATCAAACAAACAAGGACAACACATAAACTTAAAATGGACATAATCATCGTAATCATCGTTTTTCCCGCTCCACGTACTGTCCCAACAAGTGACTACATAAGTGCTAATGATAAATAGGCTGGAACAATCGTATCTAACATGACACGGCCATAGTGAAGGACATTTTCATCTTGAGTGAAAATTCGCAGTGTTTCAGCACCAAAGAAGTACATTAGTAAACAAGCAGAGACCGTATAAATCGTTGTAATTAAAAGGGAAGTTCGCATTCCTTTATAGATACGACCATATTGTTTGGCACCTAAATTTTGTCCAGTAAAGGTTGTGGCAGCCATACTAAAACTCATGATGGGTAAAATCATGAATCCATCTAGTTTTAAATAAGCACTACATCCCGCGATAGCATCGGACCCAAAACTATTGATACTACTTTGAACAATGGCATTCGATAGCGAAATAATAACTTGCTGTAATCCCGTTGGAATCCCCACGATAGTAATTTCTCTTAGAATAAACTTATCCACCTTAATCTCTTTTAAATGAACTGAATAACTTTCTTTGCTTCGCATTAATTGAATCATTAATAAAATAGCTGAAACAGCTTGTGCAATTAATGTCGCTAATGCAACACTAGCCACTCCCATTTTGAATCCAACAACAAATACAACATCGAGGATAATATTAATAACAGATGATAAACTTAAATAATATAACGGACGTTTCGAATCACCAATCACTTGTAAAATTCCTGCCCCATATTATAAAGAAATAAAAATAAACTTCCTAAAAAATAAATTCTTAAATACAACACCGAATCATCAAACACATCTGCTGGCGCTCCCATGATTCTTAAAATATATGGTGAGAAAATAATCCCTGCAACCGGTAAGAAAATTCCAAACCAAATACTTAGTGCAAATGACGTATGAATTGATGATTTTAATCGAGACTCATCACGAGCACCAAAAAATTGAGAAATAATGATTCCTGCCCCAGTGGCAATCCCCATAAAAAATCCGACTAGCAAGTTAATAATAGGGGTACTCGCACCGACTGCTGCTAATGCTTGACTTCCAACAAAATTCCCAACAATAATAGAGTCCACCGTATTATATAACTGCTGAAATAAATTCCCGATTAAGAGTGGAATAGAAAATAAGACTAGTTGTTTCCAAATCACACCCTCAGTCATTAAATTACTCGTTCTAGACAAAAGGTCTCATCCTTTCTTTATAAAACTACATAAACTAATAAGATTTCACACTATTTGTAAATTAATTAAAATGCAATAAACTAAAACCAAAAAATAAAAAAACTCATTTCAACCATAAATGTGTAACAAGACGTCATACAATGTCAATAATTATGATATAATCAAGATAATTTTCAAACTAGAGAGTAGGAGTTTTCTTATGTCTTATCATGCATTATACCGCGCTCATCGTCCTCAAAAGTTTAGTGATGTCGTAGGACAAAAACATATCGTAAGAACGATTCAAAATGCTCTAAAACATGAGCGCTTATCACATGCATATTTATTCTGTGGGCCACGTGGGACAGGAAAAACATCAATTGCAAAAATCATTGCAAAAGCTGTTAACTGTATCAACTATCCTACGGCTGAACCGTGTAATGAATGTGTAAACTGTACAACTATTACAAACGGATCAAATTCTGACGTTTTTGAAATCGATGCGGCAAGTAACAACGGTGTCGATGAAATCCGTGAAATTAGAGACAAAGTTAAATACGCCCCAACAATGGGCCGTTACAAAGTATATATCATCGATGAAGTTCACATGTTATCAACAGGTGCCTTTAATGCCTTATTAAAAACACTAGAAGAACCACCTAAACATGTTATCTTTATCTTGGCTACAACAGAACCACATAAAATCCCACCAACAATCATCTCGCGTTGTCAACGCTTTGACTTTAAGCAGATCTCAACGAAAGAAATTTATGAGCACTTAGTCGAAATTATTAAACAACAAGACTTAGCCTATGAAGAAGAAGCCGTTCAACTCGTTTCAGAACTAGCTGAAGGTGGAATGCGCGATGCCTTAAGTTTGCTTGACCAAGTCATTTCCTATTCAGATGATAAAATTACGTTAGATGATGTACACGCCCTAAGTGGGACAATCGCTAGTCATCAACTATTACAAATCATTAAAGGAATTGAAGAATTAGATTTTTCTAAAGTCATCGATTTAATCAAAGATATGACGGAAAATGGAAAAGAACCGAGTCGCATTATTGACGGATTAATTACTGTTTACCGTGATTTACTCGTGTATCAAAAGTCACAACTCTCAGTATCAAATCTATTAATAAGCGACCCAATGTTTAAAGAATTAGTTGAAACTTTAAAATCAAATGATGTCATCAACTATTTATTCAAACTAAATAAACTTCAATCAGAACTCAGATATTCTAATCATCCTGAACTTATGCTTGAAGTTGGACTATTAAGCTTAGTAGATGCAAACGATGAATCAACAAATCATAAAGATTATCAAACAGAGATTAATGACTTAAAACAGGAAGTTGTGCTACTAAAACGATTAGTCAAAAAACTCGAACACACAGGTCCAGTAAAATCAGTAGAGCCCCCAATAACTAAAACTGACACTCAGTACAGAATGAATCTGTTCAGCGAACCAGAAGTAGTGGAATTAAAATTACCGAAAGAACCTGAGCCAATTATTTTACCTGAGCATGTTACACCAGAAATGTTAACGATTGAACAAATCTTATCGAAGGCAACAAAAGAAGCACGTGATCGAGTTCTAAAAAAATGGTCAGAACTTAACCCAATTTTAATGCCTGATTATAAAGAGGTTATTGTTTTATTACAAGATGGTCATGTCGTTGCAGCTTCAGATGAAGGATTTATTTTAACGTATAAACATGAACCAGGATGTAAACGACTATTAAGAGAAGATAATCGTAAGGTTGCAGAACAGATTGTAGCTTATTTATTTGGATCACCATATCCATTTAATGTCATGCCAGAAGCATTTTGGTTAGAACAGCGTCAAAGTTATCTTGAACAAAAAAAACGTGGAGAAGAGCCACGCTTAAAACAATATAGTCAGGATATTAAAAATGTGATAAATTATAATGAGGAAGGTCAAACTAAAGACAACGGCTTTATTGATAATGTCGTACAAATGTACGGGGCCGACTTAGTTAACATAATCGATGAATAGGAGTAGTGAAGAGTATGAACCCAATGATGATGAAAAAAATTCAAAAAATGCAACGCGATATGATGAAGGCACAACAAGAGATTGAACAATCAGTATTTACAGGAACTGCAGCTGGTGGAATGGTAACAGTTGAAGCAACAGGAACAAAACAAATCAATAAAATCAATATTAATCCATCTGTTGTTGACCCAGAAGATGTTGAAATGTTAGAAGATATTATTTTATTAGCTTTAAATGATGCATTACGCCAAGTGGATGAAAAAACTGAATCAACAATGGGTCAATTTACAAAAGGGATGAACATCCCAGGATTATTCTAAGGAGAAATCATGCAATATCCACAACCAATTACGAAATTAATTGAAAGCTTTAGCAAGCTACCTGGAATCGGAAACAAAACAGCAGAACGATTAGCATTTCATGTCATTAGTTCAATGAAAGAAGATGATGCTACGACATTTGCTAAAGCATTAATTGATAGTAAACGTCAGTTATTTAAATGCCCGATTTGTGGTCATATTACAGATACTGATCCTTGTAGTATTTGTGCCGATCAACATAGAGATCGCTCGGTCATTGCAGTAGTACAAGATCCTAAAGATGTCATCGCCATCGAACGTATGAGAGGCTTTAAAGGATTATACCATGTGTTAAATGGTGTACTTTCACCATTAGACGGAATGGGACCTGAAGACATTGGAATCCCTGCGTTAATTGAGCGATTAAAAGATGAGAACGTGAAAGAATTAATCTTAGCATTAAGTGCAACTCTTGAAGGAGATGCGACCTCACAGTACATTGCTAAACTTTTAAAAAATACAGATGTTAAAGTGACACGTATTGCACGTGGATTAGAAATGGGACGTTCAATCGAATATGCAGATGAAGTCACATTAATCCGTGCGTTAGAAGGACGTAGAGAATTATTCTAAGAAAAATAGTTACTGTATAAAGCAGTAACTATTTTCTATTTAACCGTTAGTTTATCCTATCTATTCAAGTTATATCGTTACTTATGTTTGCATATGATTTTGAATAGGAAGGGAGGTGACTTGTTATAAAACATCGTGTTTTATAACAGTATCATGAAAGCAATCGGATGGTTAATCAAGCGTTTTATTATAGGAGTATTTGCACTATATCTATTTAACATTATAGGAGTTTACTTTAGTGCATCAGTTCCTCTCAATTACATTACTTCATTTATAACAGGTACTCTTGGAATACCTGGGTTTATTCTTGTGTATGTTTTGACCAAAATAGTTTTAGTTTAGAATGGATACAAAGGTATCCATTTTTTCTATATAAAGAACCAAAATTTGATTGTTCATATATTGTGATTATGATGATATAATCAGTGAGTAAATCGCAATAAAGATTCAAGTTTG
>JAUMTV010000091.1:0-1763 GCA_030531025.1 Turicibacter sp. | reverse complement strand
ATTGTGATTATGATGATATAATCAGTGAGTAAATCGCAATAAAGATTCAAGTTTGAAAGATAAAGTAATTATTTTGGATTTAATATCAAAAGTTGAGATTAAATTGTATAGAAAAAGAATAATTATTTCTAAAAACACTTGAAAAAAGTAAGACTATGGGGTAAAATATCTAACGGTACATTTTCTTTATTTTCACAAGAAAATTTGAGCCCCAGCGAATTTTCATATGAAAAATAACTTAAGCGAAAGAAGTAGGAGGCAGGACAATGCGTACAACATTTATGCAAAAATCTCATGAAGTAGATCGTAAATGGTTCGTTGTAGACGCTGCAGATAAAACTTTAGGACGTTTATCTACAGAAGTTGCAACACTTTTACGTGGAAAACATAAACCAACTTTCACACCACACGTTGATTGTGGAGATTACGTGATCGTTATCAATGCAGATAAAATCACTTTAACAGGAAATAAATTAGAAAACAAATTATACTACCGTCACTCAGGATACCAAGGTGGATTAACAGTTCGTACTGCAAAACAAATGCGCGAAAATACACCAGAGCGTATGTTAGAGTTATCTATCAAAGGTATGTTACCAAAAGGACGTTTAGGACGTGCAATGGGTAAAAAATTATTTGTTTATGCTGGATCTGAGCATCCACATGCAGCACAAAAACCAGAAGTTTACGAACTTCGTGGATAATTAAGAGGGAGGTAACACTATATGACAGTACAATACTTAGGAACTGGTCGTCGTAAAAGCTCAGTTGCACGTGTACGTTTAGTACCTGGAACTGGAAAAGTAATTATCAACGGTCGCGAATTTGAAGATTATATTCCTTCTGCAGCAACTCGTTTAGATATCATGCAACCATTAACATTAACTGAAACAACTAACCAATATGATGTATTAGTAAATGTTAACGGTGGAGGTTTAACAGGACAAGCTGGAGCTATCCGTTTAGGAATCTCTCGTGCATTATTAGAAGTTGATGCTGAATACCGCGCAACTTTAAAACCAATGGGATTATTAACTCGTGATTCACGTGCTAAAGAACGTAAAAAATACGGACTTAAAGCTGCTCGTCGTGCACCACAGTTCTCAAAACGTTAATTTTATTATTGGAACCACATTTTGTGGTTCCTTTTTTATTTTCAAATGACTGTCCTATAGAGTGGGGTCGCCTTTTTCTGTATCATATTACTAATTAGAACTGTTTTTTTTATTAGAAAAGAAGATGAGTAAAGTAGAAGAAAACAACTAATCGTAGATCTGTTATTAAAGTTTTATAGAAGGATTGAACATTATCGATGGAAAATTATCAGAAAATTGTCTACTTCAAATTAATGAATATAAAATGTTTAATGTTATAAAATTATATGCATGAATAGTAGAAATGTTCCCAGACAAAATAGTTGATATGATTTTATTGATAAATACTAATTGAAGTAGTAAAAAAATCATTTACTATTCACAAAGAGTTGAATAGTTTAATATCATGAATTAGTATTAGATTGTATTAGCTACCACATAGATAAAAGAGCTCTGTAACTTATAATAGATCATTGTTAAATAGGGATCAGGTTATAGTAATAAAAAAATATAAAAAAATTTAAAAATACTGTTGACCATGAATAAAAATGATGATATTATATTCAAGTCGCCAAGAGCGACAAACGAAAAACAACAGAAATCGAAAAGTTTCAAAAAAAGTTTAAAAAGTGTTTGACAGAAAGAGTTGAACGTGATAAACTAATAAAG
>JAUMTV010000090.1 GCA_030531025.1 Turicibacter sp. | reverse complement strand
CACTATTAGGGCTTTAAAAATTTTCTATGAAGAAAATTTATCTGGACTTATATATATTGAGGATAAAATGATAATCTGTATACATCGGGATATTTACCAATATTAAATTATAAATTGGTTTAAAGAGATATGCATAATAAATAGTTTTTCAACAACCCTTTTATTTAATCTAACTGTAATACTACTTTTTGATAAAGACAGAAGTTTGAAGTTAGAAATAGCTCTGAAACATCTGTTTCAAATCATTAGTTAAACAAAATAAAAAAAAGGCTAACTAATTGTAGACGGTTGTACCAATATCTCCATATATTCCAGTACCCACATACAGAATATACTTCCTCGATTCCTATCATGAATAATAACATATTACATTGTTTTTCATCAATATTCGACCTTAATCGACATGATTATTTATTTATCATTGATAAACTTAGTATATAATGAAAGTTAAAGGTGGTGCTATTATGACAATTCGTATTCAAAAATTAACATTCTGGTTTTATATCTGGTTTTTCTGTTCATTATCATATTTATCAAGCTTAAGCTTATCATTAAATCAACCAGGTGTTGCAATTTTAAGCCAACTAATATTATTTCTTATCTTTTTGGCTATTTCATTACTTGTTTTATCAAAGCGTCAAAAAGCTATAAAAGAACTAAAAAAAGTTCCATCATTTCAAAACTTATATCGTCACGAAATGATTACAGCATGTCTAGTAGCTTTTAGCAGTGTCATTGATCTCTTTTTCTTAACAAACCTTTCAAAAATTATCTATTTAATAGCTGTCTTTTATCATTTATACTGGTTTATGAAAAACTATTCCTTATCAATGAACCAAAAGAAATAGCTGTTTAATTTTTATCCATTTTAAATGGATATTTTTTTATAGCTTTTTAAAAATTGTTAATCCTTTAGTACAATATCATTTATTATCTAATTACTGCATATCATTTATACAGGAATAAAATCAATACTTCATAAAAGGAAGTGGTATTATGGGGTGGTTTAACGGAAAAACAGCAGCTATCTGTTTAATTTTATTTATCGTATTCGCCCTACTATACACAGACTTCTTCGGTGACATAAGGAGATGAGCCTATCTTAGACTCATCCCTTTATTTTTTAAATCACTAATCATTGAACTCAAACTTTAAGAAAAAGAAGACTTCAAAAGAAGTCTTTAACATTGCCTAAATATCCCTATGTCACTAAACAACATGACGATTTTTAGAGTTTTTCTTATTAATTCGATAGATGACTTTTTCATCAGTAATAATATATGCTTTTTCTTGACCTTGCCTTTCTTTGGTTTTATCAATCAACCCATAATTAGACATCTTCACAATTAAACTCGTTGCTTTTTGTGGAGAAATTTTAAATACAGCAGCCACATCTTTATTAGTAAAATACTTTTTACCGACCTTAACCATCTTATCCATAATAGAATCAATACTTTCGATTCTAGCATCTATTGTTCCTTGATAAACAGAATGATAATCATAGTTTTCTATGAAGCTATCAATTCCTTTTTGAATCGCTTCTAGACTGAAGCAATAAACTCTTGAATTGATAATACCTTGTTCTTCATAAATTCTAGATAAAAGCATGATTAAGTCTCTTGGAGACTTGCTAGATAATCTAAGTATTTTATTAAGATGAATTGGATTTCTAACAATATCTTCTAATCGGATATTTTGCTCCTTTGAAAAAAACTTTAAGCGTTTATTGATAATTTCCATCAACTCTTGATCAGTCCATGAAATATCAATGGGTTTAAACTTATCAAATCGAATACCAATCAACTGAGCCTTTACTTTATCCCAAATAATAAAAACAAAAGAAATATCTTGAATCTGTAATAAGCTCGTATCTTGTGTAATCGGCTTTAAAAATTCTGATATTTTCTTAATATTTCCTTTTAATTTAGGATACTCATCAATTTTATCAAAAAAGATGACTACTCGTTCAAATTCAGTTTTCCTTATGATTAATGATAAATCTTTTAATAATTCTTTTAAACGTTTATAATCAATCTCCATTAAGTCTTTCCCAGATTCTTCAAACTTTTCAATATTTAATTCGGGAATGAACTTTTTATAACTACTTTCATCATTTTGATAAGGCAGCCCTAAAGACTTAGCAATCGTCGTACTAATGACTTCACTCACACCAGATAAAGTAATATTAATAGGCTTTAATAATACCCAGTTAAATAAAGTTTTTAAAGCATTTTTGGATTGATAACGCGTTGCTTTATTATAAATAGTTTGGTATTCTGTAGCACTTAGTGATTCAAAGAATAATAAAATAAAACAAGCTAATCGTTCTTTATCATGCTTATCTAGGTGCTTTAACTTCTGTGGATTTTTCATTAAAATAATACTGTAATTAATAACAAGCTTTTTTAAGATTTCAATCAGTAATTGTTTTTCATTCTCAGTTTCCGGTATATTATCGTATTGGTCAATTAATATTGTTAGACAAGCACGACTATCTAATTGGTTTTTCAACTTAAACATTAAAGCAGATTTACCAATTCCTCTTCCTCCCAGAATAAATCGGCTTGTTCCAGCAAATATATCACTATAAATTGTTTGATAATATTTTGGTGGACTAAAGATATTATCAATATAGTCCATTTCTTCTTCTGCAGAAAACCGAGAAAATGGATTTTCTCGAAATCCTAAATTATAAAATAATTCCTCCATCTATAAGATATACTTGTTATTACATCATACATTTTTTACCATTATATGCCTCGAAAGTTAAACTAACTACCGACATAAAAAAGACTCCTTTTAGGAGTCTTTTTTACTTAATAATATAGGTATGATCAAGTGGCCCATTTCCATGTCCTAAGTTCATGCCTTGTTTTAAGGCACCCGTAATATATTCTTTAGCAAGTTTAACACTTTCTTGTAATGAACGTGCCACTGCTAAATGACATGCAATGGCCGATGATAAGGTGCATCCTGTTCCATGTGTATTTTCTGTTAACACGCGCTCCCCATTGAACCAATACTCTTGTTCATCAACATATAGTAAGTCATTAGCATCACTGATAGAATGCCCACCTTTAATTAAAACAGCTCCATTTAATTTTGATGAAATTAGTTGTGCTGCTTGAATCATCTCTTCTTTTGAGTGAATATTCATCTGACATAATGCTTCTGCTTCTAATAGATTTGGGGTAATGATTGTTGCCAATGGAAGTAGCTTATTAATTAGTGCATCCATCGCATCATGATTGAGTAATCGGCTACCACTCGTTGCCATCATTACTGGATCAACAACAATATTTTTTGCTTCATACTCAACCAACTTGTTTGCGATGACCTCTATGATTTCATAATTAGATACCATCCCAACTTTAATAGCGTCTGGGCGAATATCTTTAAAAATACAATCTAGTTGTTTAGCTACAAATTCTGGCGTAGCTTCTAAAATATCATAAACACCGGTTGTATTCTGAGCAGTTAACGCAGTAATAACACTCATTCCATATAGCTTATGAGCCGTTATCGCTTTAAGGTCTGCTTGAATTCCAGCGCCTCCGCTACAATCTGATCCTGCGATTGTTGAAACTGTTTTCATAATTGTCCCCCTAATTCATATAAATGTTGCGCCGCTTTTTTAATATCTTTTTTTGCAAACAAGGCTGAAACAACAGCAATTCCATCCACACCTGAGTGTGCGAGTTGTAACACATTCTCTTCATTAATTCCTCCAATCGCAACGACTGGAATACGAACAGCTTTACAAATTTTTTGTAGCGTTTCATAAGAGACGCTAATAGCATCTTTTTTAGTCGAGGTTGTAAAAACTGCACCAACACCTAAATAACTAGCTCCCTCTTTCTCAGCTAAAATTGCTTGTTCTACCGTTTGAACAGATACACCAATCATTTGATGAGGAGCTAACTTTTTACGAACGAGTTGAATATTCATATCCTTTTGTCCAACATGAACTCCATCCGCCCCACAGTTAACAGCAATGTCCACATTATCATTAATAATAAATGGCACCTTATATTTTTTACAAAGTTCATGAAGTTGATAGGCTTCTTTTAAAAAGAGGTCTTCTGCTAATTCTTTTTCTCGTAATTGAACACACGTCACACCACCTTCTAAAGCAGTTTCTACTTGTTCATACAATGTCTTCTCTCCTACCCACGCACGATCTGTAACTGCATAAAGTCGCATCATCTTTTTATCGCACTTCATACTTCGCCCTACTTTCTAACAATTTCCCATCTAAGTGATAAATCGCATCAATTAATCGATGACGATAAGTCGAGTTTCCTTCGTAAGAAGCTAAGTGTTCGCGTGCAATCTCTCCAGCTACGCCCATGACACAAACTGCGGTCGCGACCGCTTCTAAAGTTTGAGTTGGATTAGCTGTCACATAAGCCGTCGTCATGGCACTTAACATACAACCACTTCCTGTTAGCTTTGCCATCATTGGATCTCCATTATAAAAAACATACGCTTGATTTGCATCTGCCACAATATCAATGGCTCCCGTAATGGCTAGCACACAATTATTTGTCTTAGCGAATTGCTTTGCAAATTCAATGGCTGAACCTAATGTTTCTTCTGTGACAATATCTGAAACATTCGCATCAACTCCTTTTGTTGCTCCATTTCCAAAAGCAAGCGTCTTAATCTCAGAAATATTCCCTCGAATAACACTAAACTGAACTTCTTCCATTAAACGATACGCTGTTTCTGTACGCAGTTTAGAAGCTCCAACCCCAACTGGATCTAACAAAATTGGATGGCCTAATTCATTCGCTCGCTTACCAGCTACTATCATCGAAGAGATCGTTCGCTCATTTAACGTTCCAATATTAATATTCAATCCACCACAAATTGTTGTGATTTCTTCTACTTCTTTTAAGTCATCCGCCATAATTGGAGATGCCCCACAAGCTAATAAAATATTCGCACAATCATTAACGGTAACATAATTTGTAATGTTATGAATAAGTGGTGAAACTACTTTCACTTGTTCATGTATTGTTTGAAACATAGATATTCCCCCATTCAAAATTAGTGATTGATTTATTGTACTCATGAATGACTAGTAATCTTAATAATAAAAAAACGGAACATCCCTGTTGGAATGTTCCGCAAATTATAAGCAAACAAAAACTAGATATGATCACTTCCTACGTTGGCATTACCCAAATCAGGTTAAAGGGTCGAAGTTGATGACTTCCTCTCAGCCTGCTCACAAGCTCCCCTGTTCATCTATTCATTTTTCGCTTTCATTATAACACTTATGGAGTTTTATGTGAATAATTAATCGTTATTTTACTTCTTTTAAGGCCTTTCTAAAGCAAATAATTCGATTGGCTTCTTCAAAACCTACGCAGCGATGGAAGTTCAAACTTTCCTCATTTGATAATTCACAATCACTTGCTAACTCTTCACAACCTTGTTCGATTGCCCAATTTTCACAAGCTACTAATAACTGTTTTGCAACTCCTTGTTGGCGGTGTGATTCAACAACAAAGATCCCTTCTAAATAACCAACTGGCGTACTTTTTGTTCCTTCAACATAATCATGTCTTAAATTAATTTGTGCAAATCCAATCGTTTCGTTCTCATCATATGCTAAAAAGTAAGCCCCTTGCTGATGCTGCATCATTTCTGAAATTTCTAATGCGATGGCATGCATTGAATGATGTGGCCATAATACTAAGGCTAGTCGTGCGACTTCTAATACTTCATCTAAACTCGCTTGTTTAACTTTCATTATATATCCCTCCTGATTACTCCTATTCAACTATTCTCGTTTTGGTTTCTTTTCATTTGTTTTATTCACTTATCGTTTTAAAATTGAATCTATTGCGTCTAACTCTTCTTTTGTAAAAGTTAAGTTTTGAATAGCTCCTACACAATCGTCAATTTGACTGACTTTACTTGCTCCAATTAAAACAGATGTAATAGCTGGTTGTCGTAATACCCATGCTAATGACATTTGGGCCAATGACTGATGACGCTCTTTTGCAATTTCATTTAAATCTTGTACCTCTTTTACTAATTGTTCATTAATATCAGTTGTTTGCATAAATCGACTTGGACCCGCTGCACGAGAATCAGCTGGAATTCCATTCAAATATCGATTTGTTAACTTTCCACCAGCCAATGGTGAAAAAGCAATACACCCTACACGTTCTTGCTCTAATAAGTCAAGTAACCCATCTTCTACCCAACGGTTATACATCGAGTAACTCGCTTGATGAATTAAACATGGAGTTCCTAAATCATTCAATATTTCAATCGCCTTTTTGGCTTCTTCAGGATGATAATTTGAGATCCCAACATAAAGTGCCTTTCCTTGGCGAACTAATAAATCTAAAGCTCCCATTGTTTCCTCTAAAGGTGTTTCTGGGTCTGGTCGATGATGATAAAAGATATCAACATAATCAAGCCCCATTCTCTTTAAACTTTGATCAAGACTGGCAACTAAATATTTCTTTGATCCAAAATCACCATATGGACCATCCCACATATCAAATCCAGCTTTCGTTGAAATAACTAACTCATCACGGTATGGTTTTAAATCATCTTTAAGAGCTTGTCCAAAAGTAACCTCTGCTGATCCATAAGGTGGGCCATAGTTATTTGCTAAATCTAAATGAGTAATCCCAAGATCAAAGGCCCGTCTTAACATGGCTCGACTATTTTCATATGAATTAATTCCCCCAAAGTTATGCCAAAGTCCTAAAGAAATGGCAGGTAATTTTAATCCACTATTTCCACAACGTACATACGGCATCTTTTCATACCGTTTTCCATCCGCTAAATACATAATTATCCCCCTATATCATTATTCTAAAGTCTTATCGTCTTCTTAAGTAAAATCAATTATTTCATCTTCCTTAATAGTTTATTTTATAGATTATTAGCTAAATAAATTTTGTTTATGTAGCACTAACTACACCTTTATTTTTAACAAATTAAACCATCTATTTATCTGTAACTGGTTACCCCTAACAAAAATAAAAGTGCTTCCAAGTGAATACGCTTTTATTATACAGCAATATAAAAGTGCTTTCAATTAATATTACCTAAATTGATTAAAATATGATATAATGTCCTCATATAAGGAGGGGATTATAAAACATGTATTGTTTCAAGCCAAAAGCTGACTATTCTAGATTAGATTTCATGCTTTATCACTGTGGCAGCAGTGATTGTGAGAAAAATCAATCATGGGGACCTGGGATACGTGATTACTATAGTTTGTATTATGTAACAGAGGGATCTGGGTATTTAACGATAGATGGACAAGATTATACAATTGTAGAAGGAACTTGTTTTTTAGTTCCTCCACATGTTGTCATAAGCTATAAACCTGATTTATTAAACCCTTGGTCATACCACTTCATCGGATTCAATGGCGATACAGCTGATGATTATTTAGAGCGAATTGGCTTATCTACTTCATCTCCAATTTCAAGCTGTGAGAATGAAAAGAAAATCGAAGAATGTTTTGAATACATCTTAAGTTCTGTCAATCATCCTAAAAGTGCAGATTTACAAGCTATTAGTGGATTCTACGCTCTAATTGGAACATTATGTGATCATACAGAACCACCAGTTCCAAAAATTCAAACAACAAGTCGTCAAGCAGATTATATTCGCCAAGCGATTGAATATATAGAAACAAATTATTCACGTCAAATTACTGTTGAAGAAATCTCAAATCATGTTGGGATTAACCGTAAATATTTAACGAAACTATTCAATGAAAAAATAAACAACTCACCAAAGAACTACCTCATTCAATACCGAATAAATAAGGCTTGTCGTCTACTAAAACAATCTACATTAAGTATTCAAGAAGTATCTCACTCAGTAGGTTATACTGATGCACTTGTCTTCTCAAAAATCTTCAAAAAAGTCGTTGGAACATGTCCACGCGAATATCGAAGTGCCCATTTTATGCTTAACCAATGAATTTAACTACCGCTCATAGGATATAACCTCTACACTCATAGATAAACGAGTACTAGATGTTATATCCTTTGTTTTTAGCAATTAAATAAGGAGATAAAAATGAATAAAATAATCATTGAAAAATTAGATTCAAAAACATTTGATAATCAAGTAATCATCAAGATTGCTGAGCTATTAAGTGATGAATATCCGATGAATTTAAGAGCTTAAAAAAACTCTTTAAAGATTAGTTCACTGATATCATACCAGGAGAAAAGATGAAGTTCATAGCTGGACTATAGTCTGCCTTGAACTCCCTACCAGTGGAGGATACATGCTTCGCATGGTAGGTGACCCACGGCACAACTATTAAACATTTAGTGTGTCGGGATAAATGTAGATTTTATTTCTGTTTATATATAGATGAAAAATTAATTGGGGTAGTCCGTTTTTGGAAAACGCCTTATCTTCATGACTACTGGTTGTTTGAAGGATTAGAAGTTCTAAAGTCTTATCGACGAATGGAAGTTGCAACAAAATTGCTTGAAGCTGGGAGTGAGGAATTTACTCAAATAACTCATGAGAATCTTTATGTTCACATTATGAACTACAATACGGCTTCTCAAAAGATACATCAAAAATTAAACTTTGTGAAGTGCTCATGCGATGGAAGAGATAGTTTTGGAACTAAACGAAAAAATCTTGAGCGTTATCAATATATGAAATAAATGAGTACTTATTCTATGAACTATGCGTGCACCTCCCTTAACTAGCTGTTTCATGTTACCGGGTGATACATTCTTTTTTATTAGAGTAATTCCTCTCCCCTACTAAAAAATGAACATCATCAATAGAATAGGAGTTTTTGAATGGCGATTAATATTAAAGAGATATTAGCTGATGGATTATTAGAGTTATGCGAATCTACTTCATTAAAATCAATCACAATAAAAGAGATTCTTACTCATACAGGTGTAAGCCGTCAAACATTTTATAATCATTTTAAAGATAAAAATGATTTAATTCACTATATTTACCTTAGCAAAATCATTCCTTGTTATTATGATTCAACGGTTGAGATTGATTTTTATGCTTCTTTATTAGACTCTTTTAACCGCATGAAAAAGTATCACGTCTTTTTAAAACAAGCCTGTCTGATGGACGGTCAAATTTGTTTGAAGGATTATATTTTTGATCATTGCAAACAATTTGATTTAGAGTGGCATCAAAATTTATATGGAAAAAAAACAATGCCTGATACTTTACGTTTTGCAACTGAATACCATTCTTTAGCATCTAGTAGTATGGCTTTATCTTGGATCTTATCTGATTTTCCTGTGTCTTGCGAAGAAATGGCTGATTTAATTACTCAATTAAGAAGTATTGGTATGGATCAACTGTTTGCTGATGGACAATGTAAGAAGAATCCTTACTCTAAAAATTGACATCTATTTAAAAACGTCAATATATAGACATATCACGTTAAAGTATAAATTGTACTTTCTCCTTTTACCGACTATGATAAATGATAAAGGGAGTGAGATTTTTAGTTAATCTTTATTCCTTTATCATATTAAACTACTCATAGATGAGGGGGCAATCACAATGGAATACACAAACTTATGTAATACTAATATTAAAGTTTCAAGAATTTGCATGGGATGTATGGGATTTGGTGATGCAAAAAATGGTCAACATACTTGGACTTTAGATGAGGAGCAATCTCGCTTAATTATTAAAAAAGGATTAGATTTAGGTATAAATTTCTTTGATACGGCTATTGCTTATCAAAATGGAACAAGTGAGCAATATCTTGGACGAGCACTAAAAGATTTCGCTAAAAGAGAAGATGTTGTTGTTGCGACAAAGTTTCTTCCTAGAACTCAAGCGGATATCGATCAAGGAATCACTGGACAACAACATATTGAAAGCATGCTCAATCAAAGTTTAAAAAATCTAGGAATGGATTATGTAGATTTATATATCTATCATAAGTGGGATTATAATACACCTCTTTATGAAATTATGGATGGATTAAATAATATGGTGAAAGCCGGAAAAGTTAGAGCAATTGGTATTTCAAATTGCTTTGCCTGGCAAATTGCAAAAGCAAATGCATTAGCAGAAAAATATGGCTTTGCTAAGTTTGTCTCTATTCAAGGACATTATAATTTAATCTTCCGAGAAGAAGAAAGAGAAATGATTCCTTATTGTAAAGAAGAAAATATTTCGTTAACACCATATAGTTCACTTGCTGGTGGTCGATTATCAAAACATCCAGAAGAAACCTCAAAACGCTTAATTGAAGATATATATGCAAAATCTAAATACAAAGATACTGAAAAGCACGATCAAATCATTATTAATCGTGTCGCAGAGTTAGCAGATAAAAAAGGCGTATCTATGACCGAAGTTTCGTTAGCATGGCTTTTAACAAAAGTAACAGCTCCAGTTGTCGGTGCTACAAAAATTCATCATATTGAAGGAGCCGTTAAAGCCGTTGATTTAAAACTAACAAAAGAAGAAATACGCTATTTAGAGGAAGCCTATGTTCCTCATAAATTAGTGGGAATGATGGCACAATAAAAACACGAAGCTGATTGACATCTAATTTCTCAAACATTAGATACCAAATATACCATATGAAACCTTTAGTATCCATTTAAATAGTAATAAACTAAAAAGAGCTCAAATTACTAGGACGATTGATTTATCGTTCTAATGATTCAAGCTCTTTTTATATTAATATTCCTTTAAAAAATCTAATGTATATGTAAGCATTTGATTTTGTTGCTCGACGACCGAGATAGTAGCTTCTAAGTCGCCACTTTGATCGCCATATATCCCAAATTGAGCATGATTCCCACCTGAAATTTTTGTATAGACTGTAGTAGTAGGTAAATTTTTAGCTTTATTAAAGATTTTTTCTTCTGTTGATAACCCATCAAATTCAGCATAAAGACTTAAAACATTTAAATCAGTTGTTGATAAGTCGGTTGAAGACGCTGGATAAGATCCTAATAAAATAACTCCATCAATTTCATCTAAGTGATTTGATGCATAAGTCGTGGCACTCACCCCACCCATTGAATGTCCACCAACATACCATGAATCAATTTCTTCATGTTTATTAATAAACTGACTCGCTTTCTCATTATCCACAATTGAAAGGTTTAAATTAACTTCTGCAATTGCTACTAAATAACCTCGTTTTGATAATTCATTGGCATAATAAGCATAACTTAATGGCTCAACTAAAGCTCCTGGATATAAAACAATGCCTACTCCATTCAATTCAGTTTTAGGTTCAAACACATAAAAATCATCTATTTTACTGTATTGATCTTCAGAAACTAATTCAACTAATTGTTCAGTTGGTTTGTAGGTCTGATTTAACCAAGTGACTCCCCCGATAACTATCATGAATAGGACAGTAAAACAAATAACTAGAGTATACTTTATTCTCCTCTTTTTCAAACAATCTCCTCCTAAATTTTAAACTTAACTATTATTTATTTTATCATATTCAGTTTTAAAATTCGTGTGAATGTCTACTTGTTCTGATAAAAATTGAGGTTCTTACTTTTCATTAAAGGTTTACTCTAGATTAACTGATAAAACAGTCCATGTTCTTTACAATGAAAATATAATCTTCCATGTTTACGTTTTTGAAATCGACATTGCATACTCCATTCAGGATACTGTTTCGTTATTAAGACAGTATCTCCTGTAACAAAAGCTACAAACGTAATATAATGATTTTTTGTCATTTCATGATTTGAGGTGATATATAACTCTCCATCCACATCATCAATTATTAATTCGTGTCCCACTTCTACTTTTTTAGGAACTAATGCTTCTAATGTTTTACCACAGCAACTTAACGTAGCTTGTGCTGTTGCCGTCATTAAATTCCCACACTGTGGACAAACATAAAACGTTACTTTTCTCATATTTCCACCTACTCGCTCATTAATTTTTAGTTCACCAGTTAATAACTGATCCACACTTACTCCAAAAATAGCAGCTAATTCACGCAATAAAGAAACATCAGGACAACCTAGACCACGTTCCCATTTACTAATTGTTTTATCAGTTATATTCATAAGATCTGCTACTTGCTTTTGTGTCATCTCTTTTTCTTTCCTTAGCTCATAAATTAACTGTCCTATTCTTTTACAATCCATCACCTTAACCTCCTTTCTTATCTAAATAGTATATGAACTTTACACTTTATCATTTTAACAACTTTTCTGTCTGATTCAATAAACGCTCCGTAGAGTTAAGGATAAAAAAACTAGCTCTTATTAAAGAACTAGCTACTAACTGATAATATCCTTATTCTCTTAATCTATATATAAACAGATAAGTATTCTACATCTAAGGTGGCAAACAAAAATACTGATAT
>JAUMTV010000089.1 GCA_030531025.1 Turicibacter sp. | reverse complement strand
GGATATCATGGATTACTCTACAGCCTTATTTAATCGGGTGTTATAGGATTTAATAACGATAGAAGATTAGTTTGATGAAAACTAATCTTTTTTAATACCTTACTATTGTGAGAAAAATGTCGAACTTGGTATAATGAGATCAAAAAAAGATATTTTTGTAAAGGAAGGGATTTATGAGTGATTTTTGGAAGTTTTCTTCTATTCCTTGTATAGAAGAAGCGGCTTTTAATAAGGTGCTAGAGAGGTTTTATGATTTTGGGATTTCTGGGCTTGTCCGAGAGAATATTCAGAATTCATTAGATGGTCGTTTACCTCAGTCTGAAGGGCCCGTTGTAGTAACGATTAAGACAGGGACAATTCATAAAGATTTTATTCCTGGGATTGAAGAGATTAAGGAGCGTATTCATTGTTTAGAAGGTCGTAATAGTTATACGAAAGAAACGATTGCTCATATGAAAAATAAGATGGATGAAGAGTCAGTGGCTTATATTTCATTTGAAGATTCAAATACAAAAGGTTTACGTGGTGCACGTAATGGCCAAAGTACATCAAAAGATGATACATGGAGTATTTATGCCTATAACAAGGGGGTTCATAGTGAGGAGTCTGATCAAGGATTAGAAAAATCACGTGGAGGTTCACATGGGATTGGGAAAATTGCATCTAATGCGGCATCTGAGTTGTATATGATGTATTTTGCCAATTGTGATGAATTTGGAGATCAACATTTAGGTGGGACTGTTCAGTTAATTGAGCATCAATATCAAGGTAACTATTATCGTTCAACCGGATATTTCACAGATGTTAAGCAAGTAGATGAAAAAACAACGAAATTTTATCCATTTGAAAATCACTTCCATGAAGTTTTTGAAAAAAAGACACGTGGATTAAAAATTATCATTCCGTTTTTACGCGATCAGTTCAATAAAGAGGATGAAATTATTAAAAGTATTTGTGACAGTTTCTTTGTTGCTATTTTACAACAACGTTTAGAAGTCATTGTCAATGATAAGCCAATCACGGCCACAACGATTGAGCAGTATGTGAAAAATGCTGATTATTATGTTCAGAAGTTAGAGGAAATTAAAGATGAATTTACACCGCTTTATTTTGATACGTATACGAAAAGTGAACCACAAGAGATTGTGATTAAGGATACGAAGCAGGAGTATCATTTCAATTTATACTTTAACTATAATCCGTCTATTTCAAAAGGTCGTGTTGCGATTATTCGTACGATTGGAATGAAGATTGAAGATAAGAAAGTCAAAAATAATGTCAATAAGCCTTTTAATGCGGTATTGATTCCTAAATCAATGGAAGAAGATGCGTTCTTGAAGTCACTTGAAAATGAATCACATACCGAATTATCAGATGGTCATATTAAAGATCAAAAAGAAAAGCGTAATGCGAAACGTTTTATTAATAATATTTCAAATGTGATTGCGAAAGTGATTGAAGATGCGATCAAGAAAAACAATCCAACGGATGGATTAATGGATACAGGTGATGTGTTATACGAAGTTGAAAATCAATTCAAACAAGATCTCGCAAAGTCTTCACCAACTGTTCAGTTGAATCATGGTAAGAAAGAACAAACGTTAGTTAAAGTGAAGCCAGAAAGTAAAAAAACAAAGAAACGTCAACAAAAAGAAAAAGGTCAATCAAAATCGAAAGAAAAGAAACCACCTAAACAGGTGAAAAATCGTGGAGAGCACGAAGAGAATATTGTGACGTTTAAAGCAAATCCTGAGATGGTGGAACGTATATTGCTTAATAATCGCGAACTAGTTAAGTTTGATTTTTCAACTAGTTATGACATTAAGCGTGCTAAAACGTGTAGTGTTTCTTTAGCTGTGATTGATGGAATGGGAAATGAATATGATAATGAGTTTAGTATGAATGAAAGTTATGAAAGTGCTAAGGATTTAACAACGGGATCAAATCTAGCAATTGAGGGGAATTTGATTAAGAACGTGAGTATTAATAAAGGGATTGCTCAACTTGATTTGAAATTAAAATCCACTTATAATAAATCATTAAAATTTGTATATTATGTGGAGGTGGCGATTTAATATGATTTATAAAAAGGATGCAAATTTCCCATATCCACTTTTAACGAATACATCAACAAGTTATCCAAGCAGTGAGTTTTTATTTGATGTTGATTTACAAGAGAATACTCAAAATTATTGTATTGTCATTAAATATGAAATTAGTTCAGAGTTCATTTTAAATTTAATTGAGCAGAAAAAAGCACAACTTGTATTAGTTGTGCAATCAAAAGATAATAAGTTTTATTATTTAGATCAACATCAGAACACGGTTGAGATTTCAAAGTCTCGAATTTCGTTATCTAAGCGTACGAATTTTCAATTGCAACTGCTTGCAAAAGAAGATATTAGTTTTGAAGATAATGAAGAGCTTAATTCATTTTATGACGCGGTCAAATCAGAGATCATGGTGTCAAAAAATTCAATCCTTGGTTTTTCTAATCCAGTGACATTTGACGGAAGTCAAGTGAAGCCACTTGAATTGTTTGAGAAGAAATTAGATCCTCAGTTGAAATCAGAGATTAAGATTGAGCTTGGGATCGAGACGATTATCATTTATTATAAAAATGAGAATTTCCAGTTTATTGATTCACCGAAGAGTTCTGTTTTAAACAATGTTTATGTTTATATGGGACTTCAACGTGCGTTAACACAGTTTATTATGAATCATAGTCAAGATGGTGAAGAGATTGACTTAGATGAAATCGATGTACCTGAGAATGGGTTAGATTTGAAATTATATAACCTCATGAGAAAGAAAATGATTGAACGGGTGAGTTTTGATAATATCGATGAAGTCATTGCCTTAATCTCAGATCGAATCCTAGAGAAGTTTACGACAGCTGTTAGGGGGATGTATGTTGGAAGTTAAGTTATTGAAAAAAGAGTATTTGAAAACGGAACAATTTTATAAAGACTTCTTAGATGGAAACCTTTTAGAACGTGATGATTACTTTACAGAAGAGAGTGTCTATTTAGATGAAGCTCCTGATTTCCCGATTTATTTACACACGGCTAATGAAGCTCGTAAAATAGAACTGTTTTTTGAAGCTTTTGATGTTTTATCAAATTATTATCTTGAAACAGATCGGGACATTCATTTTAATGAGATGTTTTGGTATTCTTTGTTTTGTGTTTATAAACGTGACTATTTAATCAGTCAGTATCCAGAAATAAAAGATAATATCAAATATTTTCATAATATTGTTCTTAAAAAATTTGATTGGGAGAACTATGTTTACAAATGTATTTTAGGGGCCCAATATATTAAGGATAATGTTTCAGAAGAGGAACGTGAAAAATATTATCACTTAATTGTTGAAAATCTTGATTTATATAACTACATTATCAAATATGAAATTTTCCGTAATGATAAGTTCTTAATCAATGTCCTAGATATTATTCATGATCGCCGCTTAGGAAAAATCTTAAAAGCAAAAATTAAAGGCCGTGATGATCTAGGAAAAGATGAGCGTGTTGGACGTCGTGTCATCTTTGAATTTAACAAAAGTTATCCTATTGTCATGTCACCCATGATGAGTAAAGAAGAACTAGAAGTCCTATTCTTACAGTATTTAAGTTTGTATGCTGATTTAAGTAATATTTATAAAGGATAAAAGAGGAGAAATCCTCTTTTTTATAATTAAATGGTTTATTTTTTTGTTGAAAAATATGGAAAATAATTGAACGGTCGTTTGTTTAATGATAAAATGAGTATCTAATAAAAAGGAGGCGGATTCATGTCTACGGAAGAACAATATTCTGAAGATATTAAAAGTAGTAAGTTTTTATTAGATATATTGCATCGTGAATATGATCAAGTTTACTCAGCAATTGAAAGTCTATATAACCGAGTAGGTATATCGTTTGGTATTATAGGTGTTTTTTTAGGATGGGTATTAAGTAATGCTAACGATGTAAGTACATTAGAAGAAATAGAGTCACTATCACAATTTTATAAAATAGCGCTACAAGATAGTGGAATGGCTATTACCATTATTACTGGTGGAATTGCATTAATCTTAATGGTAACAGTAATTTTATTAGGAAAAGTAAGCCGATTAGATGTAAAAAGAGGTTTTGATGAAGCAACTATGCAGCTAGATGAATTACTAGTTGCCCAATTTTTAGTTCCTAAATATCAAGATCTGGTTATCTCAGCACGTAAAGTCTTAGAAAAGAAACAGAAAATTTATAATGTAGCTCTAATTTTATTTTTAATTTCATTAGGTATTTATCTATTTTTAATTATAATAAATGTATTTTAAGGAGAAAGTTATGCAGAGAAAAAATAATACACATAAAAATCCTAATCATCCCACTCATCATCAATCTTATGAGAAACGATCAAATCCAATTCTCAATGGATCAAAAGGAGATAGAAAAAATCCTTTTCAAACAGAAGAATCAAAGTATATGAGACCAGCAAAACAATAAAAAAGTCAGTTATCAAAAAATGATAGCTGACTTTTTTATTGATAAAATTTCAAAAAGTTATTATCTAATTTGAAACAAAATATAGTAAGATACTTAGCAGATTGTGATACAATTATGTGGATAAACCACATTTTTTATTGTTGTGTAATATTTTGAAGTTTTAGGAGGTTTTTTAGATGATCACTGGTGAATTAAAAAGTAAAGTTGATAAGATATGGGAGACGTTTTGGACAGGTGGAATTACGAATCCATTAGAAGTCATTGAGCAGTTTACATATCTTTTATTTATCAAGAATTTAGATGAAATTGAAACACGTAAAGAAAGTGAAGCAGTACTATTAGGATTCCCGTATACAGGGATGTTCCCAGAATATAAACAGTATTTAAGATGGAACCAATTTAAGAATCAAGAAGCGGGAGAAATGTATCAGATTGTTGCTAATGAAGTCTTCCCGTTTATTAAAACATTACATGGAAATAAGGAATCAGCGTATACGAAATACATGGGGGATGCGATCTTCAAAATTCCAACGCCACAAATGTTATCGAAATTAGTGGATATGATTGATACATTACCAATGACTGCTGATACAAAAGGGGATTTATACGAGTACTTACTGTCTAAAGTTGCAACGGCAGGAACGAACGGTCAATTTAGAACACCACGTCATATCATTGATATGATTGTAAAGTTAATGAAACCAACTCCATCAGATGTCATTGTTGACCCAGCAGCGGGATCAGCAGGGTTCTTAGTTTCAGCTCAACAATATTTAAGAGAAAATCATGCGGATTTATTCCATAATCAAGGATTAAAAGAGCATTTCAATAATGGTATGTTCTATGGATTTGATATGGACCGTACAATGTTACGTATTGGTGCGATGAACATGATGTTACACGGTGTTGATAATCCGAATATTGAATATAAAGATTCATTATCTGAGCAAAACAAAGATGAAGATAAATACACGTTAATTTTAGCGAATCCACCATTTAAAGGCTCACTTGATTATGAAGCGGTGTCAGCTGATTTATTAAAAGTGACAAAAACGAAGAAAACAGAACTTTTATTTCTATCATTATTCTTACGTATTTTAAAAACAGGTGGACGTTGTGCATCGATCGTTCCAGACGGTGTCTTATTCGGTAGTTCGAAAGCTCATAAAGATATTCGTAAAGAAATTGTCGAAAATCATAAGTTAGAAGCCGTTATTTCATTACCAAGTGGAGTCTTCAAACCATATGCGGGAGTTTCAACAGCGATTTTAATTTTTACGAAAACAACAGTCGGTGGAACTGATCAAGTTTGGTTCTATGATATGAAAGCAGATGGATATTCACTTGATGATAAGCGTCAACCGATTAATGAGAATGACATTCCTGATATCATCGAACGCTTTAGTAACTTAGAAAACGAAAAAGATCGTCAGAAAACACAACAATCATTCTTTGTATCAGTCGATGAGATCCGTGAAACAGGATATGATTTATCAATTAATAAATATAAAGAAATCGAATACGAAGAAATCCAGTATGAAGCTCCATCCATCATTTTAAAGAAAATTCAAATACTCGAAGAAGAAATCCAACACGGACTGAAAGAGTTAGAAAAAATGTTGGAGGATAAATAGATGAAGTATGTTAAGTTAAATACACTATGTGATATTAATATTGGTAAAACACCATCTAGGTCAAATCAAGAATATTGGGGATTAGGAGGGAAATGGATATCTATTGCAGATATTAAAAGTACTTATATTACTGATACTAAGGAACAGATAACGCCTTTAGGTATCGATCAAAGTAAAATAAAGTTAGTTCCCAAAGATACTGTTATAATGAGCTTTAAACTTACAGTAGGAAAAGTGGCTATTACAGCTGAAGATATGTATACAAATGAGGCCATTGCTTCATTTCCAATAAAGGATGATTCTAAATTATATACAAAATATTTATACTATTGCTTACAAACTTTAAATTTAATGCCAGCAACTGATCGAGCAGTAATGGGAGCTACACTAAATAAAGCAAAACTTAATGAGATAAAAATTCCGTACGTAGATTATGATCAACAGATTAAAATTGCAAATATTCTTGATCAAGCGCAAGAATTGATTGATAAACGTAAAGCGCAAATTGAAGCTTTAGATGAACTCATTCAGAGTGTCTTTTATGATATGTTTGGTGATCCTGGATTAAATAGCAAGGGATGGGAAACTGGAAGAATTTCAGATATTATAGTTAAAACTCAATATGGAACGAGTACTAAAGCTAATGAAACTGAAGGCGAATATGCAGTATTAAGAATGAATAATATTACCTATAGTGGTAATTGGGATTTTAAAAGTTTAAAGTATGTTGATTTAGATGAAAAGGATAGAAAAAAATATTTAGTCTATAAAGGGGAAGTTTTATTTAATCGAACTAATAGTAAAGAATTAGTTGGAAAAACTGCTGTATACAAAAGGGAGGAACCGATGGCTTATGCAGGTTATTTAGTTAAAGCTACTCCTAATAATAGAGCCAATGGACAGTTTATTGCATCGTATATGAATACAAAATATACAAAGTCACTTTTATTTAATATGGCTAAGAATATTGTTGGAATGGCCAATATAAATGCGGAAGAATTTAAAAATATTAAGGTCTATATTCCTCCTATTGAGATTCAAAATCAATTTGCTGAAATTGTTGAAAATATTGAGAAGCAAAAAGCGTTATTAAATGAGAGTTTAGTTGATTTAGAAAATAATTTTAATTCGTTAATGCAACGTGCATTTAGTGGGGAGTTATTTTAATAAAGATTAGGGGTGAAGTTATGTGTGGTAATTTTGACTTCTTGAAAGGGAAGAAGGAGTTTGAAAGCTTTACTTCAGCTTGTTTAGAAGCTGAAAAAGGAATTATAGTGAGTCCCGCTAACTGTGCAATTTTAAGTCGAAGAGCGCTTGAGTTAGCGGTGAAATGGGTGTATAGTTTTGATACTTGTTTAAAAGTGCCTTATCAAGATAATTTATCAAGTCTAATTCATGAACCATCTTTTCGTGACGTGGTTGATGAAGATTTGTTCCCGCTTATCAAGTACATCATTAAACTAGGAAATGTCGCTGTGCATACCAACAGTGGCATTAAACGTGAAGAAGCGATCCTTTCGTTACATAACCTTCATCAGTTTGTCTCATGGATTGATTACTGTTATGCGCTTGATTATACGGCGAATGAATTTGATGAGTCGATTTTATATAAAGGGGAAGAAAAACGTACTCGTCCGGAAGAACTTCTAGATCTTTATGAAAAACTAAGTTCTAAAGATAAACGTTTAGAACAAATGATTAAAGAAAATGAAGCGTTACGTAAACAACTCACGGAACGACGTGTCAAGCAGTCGGAAGACTATAGCTTTGAAGTGGACAAACTAAGTGAATATGAAACACGTAAACGATACATTGATTTAGATTTAAAGCTAGCGGGTTGGGAAATCGGTCAAGATGTGTTAGAAGAGGTTGAAGTCACTGGGATGCCAACTCCAAGTGGAAATGGCTTTGCTGACTATGTGTTATATGGGAATAATGGAAAGCCATTAGCAGTTGTTGAGGCGAAGAAGAGTAGTGTTGATCCAAAGGTTGGCCAACAACAAGCGAAACTTTATGCCGATTGTTTAGAACGTCGCTACAATCAACGTCCGATTATTTTCTTTACCAATGGGTATGAGACGTATTTATGGGATGATGTGAATTATCCTGAGCGTAAAGTATCAGGAATTTTTACAAAAGAGGAACTGCAATTAATGGTGGATCGTCGTCAGACGATGACACCAGTCGTGAGTTGTGATATTAATGATGACATTTCAAGTCGTCCGTATCAAAAAGAAGCGATCTTACGTGTCTGTGAAGCCATTGATCGTAAACAACGTAAAATGTTACTCGTGATGGCAACAGGAACAGGGAAAACACGTACAGCGATTTCGATTGTCGATGTGTTGGCCAAACATAATTACGTCAAAAATGTTTTATTCTTAGCTGATCGTAAAGCATTAGTGAAGCAGGCGAAGAATAACTTTAGTCAGTTATTACCGAATTTAAGTTTATGTAACTTGCTTGATCAGAAAGAGAAGCCTGAACAAGCGCGTATGATCTTTTCGACCTACCCAACAATGATGAACGCGATTGATGAAGCGAAGCGAAAAGATGGGAAGAAATTATTTACGCCAGGACATTTTGATTTGATTATTGTTGATGAATCGCATCGTAGTATTTATAAAAAATATCAGGCAATCTTTGATTACTTTGATGCGTTGTTGATTGGGTTAACCGCCACACCAAAAGATGAAATTGATAAAAATACGTATTCTGTGTTTGAGTTAGAAAATGGGGTGCCAACATTTGCTTATGAATTAGAAGAAGCCGTTGAAGGGAAATACTTAGTGTCATATCGTGTCTATGAAATAAAGTCTAAAATCATGGAAGAAGGAATTAAGTATGACCAACTTTCAGAAGATGAGAAAGACCAGTTTGACGAATTCTTTGAAGAAGATGAAGCAGTCGAAGATACGATTGATAGTGCGGCCGTGAATGAATGGTTATTTAATGCAGATACGATTGATACCGTCTTATGTGAGTTAATGGAAAAAGGCCTTCGCATTGAAGGTGGCGACAAGCTTGGAAAAACGATTATTTTTGCTAAGAGTTCTAAACATGCCAAAGCGATTGTTGAACGATTTAATAGCTTGTATCCTGAGTATGGTGGAAATTATGCCAAAGTAATCGATTATAGTACAAAATATGTCGATACGTTAATTGATGATTTCAGTGATCCAATTAAGATGCCACAAATTGCGGTCTCTGTTGATATGTTAGATACGGGGATTGATATTCCTCAAGTTTTAAATTTAGTTTTCTTTAAAAAGGTGCGTTCTAAATCAAAGTTCCATCAGATGATTGGACGTGGGACACGTCTGTGCAAAGATTTACTAGGACTTGGTGAAGATAAACAAGAATTTTTAATTTTTGATTTCTGTAATAATTTTGAGTTCTTCCGCCTAAATCCTCGTGGAATGGATAGTAAAATTGGTGAGACGTTAACGGAGAAAATCTTTAATCATAAAGTTGAAATCATTAAAGAACTTCAAGAGTTAACCTATCAAGAACCCGAATATATGGCTTACCGTGAAAGTTTACTCAATGATGTATTAGCGAGTGTGCGGGCGTTAAATGAAGATAGTTTTAGAGTCAGAATGAACTTAAAATATGTTCATAAATATAAAAATCAAGAGTCTTGGGCAAGTCTTGGTGCGGTGTCTTTTAAAGAGATTAAAGACTATATCTCGCCTCTGATTATTCCGATGACGGATGATGAGCTAGCGAAACGATTTGATCATTTAGTTTATGTGATTGAGTTAGCTTACTTACAGAATAAAAATGCGGGTAAACCGATTCGTAGTGTCGTTGAGACAGCTGAATCTTTATCTAAGCTTGGAACGATTGCTCAGGTGGTTGAACAGCGTGCCATCATTGAAAAAGTGCAAACGAATGAGTTTTGGGAAAGTGCGTCAATCTTTGATTTAGAAGAAGTGCGTGAAGCATTACGTGATTTAATTAAATTACTTGAAAAAGAAACACAAAAAATTTATTATACCAACTTTAAAGATCAAATTATTGAAGTTGAAGAATCAGGTCCGATTTATGGTGGGAATGATTTAAAGAATTATCGTAAGAAAGTGGAACATTACTTACATGAACATCGTGATGAATTAGCCATTTATAAGTTACGTAATAATAAAGAATTAACGAAACAAGACATTGAAACATTAGAGGCCTTAATGTGGACGCAGCTTGGAACAAAAGAAGATTATCAAAAAGAGTTTGGTGAGACACCAGTCACGAAGCTTGTTCGTAAAATTGTCGGAATGGAAAAAGAAGCCGCACAAGCAGTGTTCTCAGAGTTCTTAAGTGACCAATCGCTTAATGTCAGTCAATTAAAATTCATTGAATTATTAGTTGATTACATTGTGGCGAATGGATTTATTGAAGATAATCGAGTCTTAACAGAAGACCCATTTAGAAGTGTCGGAAGTATCATTGACTTATTTGACACTCAACAGGTTCACAAACTAGTAGGACGCATAAATGAAATCAAATCAAAAATTGAAATTGCATAGATATAGTTCTAGTATATGACTATAAATATAAAAAATCGTAGCATCTTTTTGCTACGATTTTTTATTATGTTATTGAGATAGTATTTCAGTCCTTAATTTTTGTACGGTTTCAAGTGGTAGTTCGATTTTTGAAGCGATTGTTTCATCATCTAGAATATCTAGAAGAGCTTTAGCATTCTCTATTTTATTTTTTTCAATGCCTTGTTCTAATCCTTCTTGTAGTCCTTGTTCATGTCCCTCTTTAAATTTTTCTTTATCACGTTCGTAAAGTGTCATATATTCCACCTCCAAAGATTTATCAGATTTTAAATAACTTACTTTTTGGTTAATTTCTTTTACAAGTTGACTTTTAGCCTGATTTGCATAATCATCTGTTGAATTTTCAATATAGGTTAGAAATTCAATCATTTCTTCATTAACGTCATTAAGTTCCCCTTTTGTATTTAGGAAGACTTTTGTTGTTTCATCTCCAAGGATTAACGTGGAATCTTCATAGCACCTATTTTCGAATGTATAAATATGCCTTCCTTTGTTAAAGGGATCGAAGGTACAAATGAAAATAACGAAACTTTTACGAAGCTTTTCATAGTCTTCTCCTTTTTGAATCATATCTAAATCAATATTACCTTGATAGTATCTACTTCGTTTAGCTAAGTTTTTGTGACTACTCTTTTGCATTTCAACATTGTAAATTGTATTATGTTCATCATTGACATAAATATCTAGTCTTACAGATTTGCTATCAAGCACAAGATCAATTACTTTTTGCTGTTCTGGCATCTTTATTTCTTGGATTTTAATATTTAATATCTCCTCTAAAACTTTCTTGCAGATTACTTGATCACTCATCACTTTAGCAAATAAGAAGTCATCGGCTAAATTGAGATTTTGAATTAGTTTATTCACTTGTATCTCCTTTATTATATGAATATTATAGCTTATAAAATAAATTTTTAAAATAGATGGGTTTATTGTAAAATGAGGATAGTTTAGGGCCCGGTATATTCCTCGTAGTAATATACGAACAATAAAGTTCTTTTCTTTGTTTTATTATTTATATTTCTTATTCACTGATTGATCGCTATAATTGCTGTGGATAAGGAGTGATAATTGTGATTATTGAAGATGAATATTTATGGATAGAAGAGATTCAGGAAGAATTAAAAGATAAACCAAAGATGGTATTATCGGAGTGTAGTTTATTGTTGCAGGAATTTGTGACCTATTGTTTACAAAGTCAAAGTGGGATGTATTTCTTTGAAGTCGATGAGTTTTATGAGCAGGTGAAATGTAAAAAGTTGACGCGTGAGATGTGGTCGGATTTTGAGGATGATATAGCTAAGTATGGAGCGTTGATTTTTGGAGCGATTGAAATTCATGCTGATTGGGATGAAGTAAATGACTCGATTGATTGTGTCGTAACTTGTTATAGGTCGCTACCCTATTATTTTCAGTAGAAGTTTGTATAATGACGGTGATTTTTGCTACAATGGAAGTAACTTATTTTTTAGAGGTGATTATATGAAAGCTTATCAAATAAAAATTCAGTTAGAAGGTTTGAATATTTGGCGTCGTGTCGTGATGCCAGCGGAGGTGTCATTTAATGCACTTCATCGTGTGATTCAATACAGTATGGGGTGGGGGAATTATCATTTGTATGAGTTTGAGTTACCAGGAGAGTTGATATTAGTTGAGACGAGTGAGGAAGTTGAAGAGTATTCTTGGATGAATGAGA
>JAUMTV010000088.1 GCA_030531025.1 Turicibacter sp. | reverse complement strand
CTGTTTTATCGAAGATCATCCTTAGTCAGTGAGTGAACTTGTTGACGAAATAATTGTACCGTATCTAATAACTTAACACTCCAACTCACCCCCTCTTTTATTTCTATATTTTACCATTTTTTAAAAGTAATTCTACTTTTAAATAACTATTTTATTCCATAATAAAAGCCCCTCAATAATTGAGAGGCTTTTACGCTATGCTAAATCTTCACCATTTGTAGCAATTACTTTTTTATACCAATCATAGGATTTCTTTTTCGAACGTTTTAATGTTCCATTTCCATTATTGTCTTTATCAACATAAATAAAACCATAACGTTTTTTCATCTCACCTGTTCCTGCACTCACAAGATCAATGCAACCCCAAGTTGTATAACCAAGTAAATCAACACCGTCTAATTCAACAGCATCTTTCATCGTCTTAATATGTTCACGAAGATATTCAATACGATAATCATCTTCTACATAACCAAATTCATCTGGAATATCAACAGCACCTAATCCGTTTTCAACAATAAATAATGGTTTTTGATAACGGTCATATAACGAATTCATTGTAATTCGTAAGCCAAGCGGGTCAATTTGCCATCCCCATTCGCTTGCTTGTAAATAAGGATTTTTTAAAGTGGCAAATACATTTCCTTCCGTCGTTTTATTCACCTCTGGATCGGCACTGACTAAGCGTGAAGAATAGTATGAGAATGAAATAAAATCAACCGTATGATTTTTAAGTAATTCTACATCCCCTTTGGCAAATGGAATTTTAATTCCTTCACGTTCTAGCTGTTTTAAAGCATAGGCTGGATATTCACCACGTGATTGAACATCAATGAAAAAATAGTTTTCTCGATCTTTTTCAATTGATTTCCAAACATCCGCTGGATGACAAGTGTTGGCATACGTATTTCCCGCTGCTAACATACATCCGATTTTAAACTCTGGATTAACTTCATGAGCAATTTTCGTCGCTAACGCACTTGCCACTAATTCATGATGAGCAGCTGTATATTTAACTTGTTGTTTATTTTCGCCTTCTTCAAAGCATAACCCAGCTCCCATGAATGGGAAATGTAAAATCATGTTAATCTCATTAAAAGTTAACCAATATTTTACTTTATTTTTATAACGTTTAAAAATAGTCTCACAATATCTCACATAATGATCAACCATTTGGCGACTTCTCCACCCGCCAATCGTTTCAATTAAATGCATCGGCACATCAAAATGACAAATCGTTACTAATGGCTCAATCCCATGCTTTAAGCACTCGTCAAATAAATTCTCATAAAACTTTAGTCCTGCTTCGTTTGGCTCTATCTCATCCCCTTTTGGAAAAATTCGTGACCAAGCAATCGATAAACGATAGCATTTAAATCCCATTCCCGCGAGTAGTGCAATATCTTCTTTATAATGATGATACATATCAATGGCTTCATGACTTGGATAGTAATGATTTTCATCACAAGTAAGCATCTTCATCTCACCTGAACCAACCGCAAAGCGATCACGTCCAGATGGAACGACATCTACATTCGCTAAGCCACGTCCTCCTTCTAAATACGCTCCTTCACACTGATTAGCAGCTGTTGCTCCTCCCCATAAAAAGTCCTCTCTAAATGGCATATTAGTACCCCCTATTATTTTCCTTTTTTGAATTTTATCATAACTTAATTTTAAACACAAGTGAAAGCGATTAACTTTTAAAAAATGAGGATCTATAAACGATTAGTTACAGATCCTCTTTAACTATCTCACTAAATTAATAAGACTGTTCATTTACCTTTGATATAATGCATGCTTTTATTACTTTCTTTGATTTAAAACTCATGACTACTGTGCTGCTTTTTCGGCTTCAAAATTCATTTTATCTATTTTTCGAATAAATGGAAGATAAACAAAGAATGATAGGGCTAAAATAGCTGTTTGTAACAGAGCCATTTTCCATCCTCCTACTAAGAACCCTGAGATAATTGGTGGTGTGGTCCATGGAACCATAACCCCTGCAAACATCGGTACTAATCCAGTTGAAATAGCAAAGTATAGTATAATCCCTGAAAGAACTGGCATTCCGATAAACGGTAAAAGTAAAAATGGATTCATAACAATTGGAGTCCCAAATAAAATAGGCTCGTTGATATTAAAGATTCCCGGCACGCCTCCTAATTTCCCCAACTCTTTACATTGAGCAGATTTAGCAAAGAAGATCATATAAATAACTAATCCAATGGTCATTCCAGCACCTGTTACGTTTATAAATTGATCTAGAAACTGCTGAGTTACAATACGCCCACCATTTTCAATCGTTAAAGCCATTCCTGAGTCTAGAATCGCTTGGTTAGCTAATGAGTTAGCTGTTAAAACTGATCCCATAATTCCACCGATAATCGTTGAACCATGAATCCCAAAAAACCATAGGAAAGGAATCATTAACGCCATGACAATTACGCCACCTAAAGAATCTGTTAACCCTTGTAACGGAGTTTGGATAAATGAATAAACGGCTTCAATCAATGTTGTATCTAAGACAAACTTAAAGAAGGAATAAACAAGTGTCGCTCCTGTAATAATGACAAAGCCAGGAATTAATGCTGTAAATGAATTGGCTACTCCATCTGGAACGCCAGCTGGCATTTTAATTCGAATATCATGTTTCATAAACCATGAATAGACCCATCCTACGATTAACCCGATAATAATCGCTGAAATCATTCCTTGACCCGCTGTCCATGTTTTATCAATCACATTACTTACCATCGTGCCATTTTCAGCAACCACATAAGAATTTGTTGTTAGAATAAATGTGACAGCAGCTAACACCCCAGCATTTAACCCCTCATAGCCTTCATTTTTAACATATTTATAAGCAATCCCGATAACTCCCATTAAGGCAATAATGTTAAAAGTGGCCCCATACGCTTGATTCAAAGGGTCAATCCACCCCATTGAATCTAACCAATCAACAACCGCTTGAATTGGAAAATTGGCAAGTAATAAAAAGACAGACCCAACAATTGTTAATGGCATTGTATATAATAATCCATCTTTTAACGCAACGACACCTTTTAAACTTACAAACTTCATAATTGCAGGAATAACTTTATCACTAAAAAATTCTTGCATCACAGTTCCCCCCTATAGGTTTTATTTTAATTTTAAAGCGAATTCTAACACCTTTTCTCCATTCATCATTCCATAATCAACCATTGGAATGACTGCCACAGGAATATTCTTAGGCTTACAAATTTGCTCTGCTGCTTTTAAACGATACCCTACTTGTGGGCCAAGTAATGCAATATCACAATCCTCAGTTTCTTTATTCAGCTGTGCCTCAGGATAAGCAGCAATCTCTGCTTCAATTCCTTTTTTCGCTGCTGACTCTAACATTTTTTTCACTAAAATACTCGTTGACATTCCGCCTGCACAGAATAATTTAATTTTTAACATGTTAAGTTCCCCCTCATTAGTTATTAAATTTATCATTATAAATCTCAATAAACTCTTCCGCTACAATTTTTAAAGTCTCTGTCGTCATAAGTTGATCTTCGGCATGCATCAATAATAAACTAAACTCTAATTTTTCACCTGCTGCTTCTTGTTGAATAAGTGAAGCATGTGCATGATGACCTTCAACAAACACTTTAACGCCATCTTCAATTAACTGCTTCGCTGCTTCAATGTTACCTTTTTTCGCTTCTTGAATCGCCTCTACATATAAACTACGCGCAGTTCCAACTGCTGAAATAATTTGAAAACTGATTAACTCATTCCCATCCATCTTTGTTTCACTCCTATCCTAACTGTTCTCCATTACTTTCAATCACTTTTTTATACCAATCAAACGATAACTTTTTATAACGAGCTAACGTTCCATTTCCTTCATTATCACGATCAACATAAATAAAACCATAACGTTTTTTCATCTCACCCGTTCCGAAAGAAATTAAATCAATACATCCCCAAGGGGTATATCCCATCACGTCTACCCCATCTAACTGAATTGCTTTCTCAAGCTCTTTAATATGACTTCTTAGATAGTCAATACGATAATCATCCTTAATTTCTCCTGCTTCAGATACTTGATCAATTGCTCCAAATCCATTTTCAACAATAAATAAAGGTAATTGATAACGGTCATATAACAGATTTAACGTATAGCGTAAGCCAACTGGATCAATTTGCCATCCCCAATCTGATTCTTGAATATATGGATTTTTAACAAAATTTTTAAAAGCTTTATTTTCTTCATCTACTAAATGAGCCTTTGTTGCTGCTGACATATAATAACTAAAACCGATAAAATCGACAGTTCCTTCTTTTAAAGTTTGCTCATCTTCTGGTGCCATTACAATCGTTAGCCCTTTGCGTTCCCACCATTTCTTTGCATAATTTCCATATGCTCCACGGCAATGCACATCTGCATAATACCAACGTTTTCTCATCTCTTCTTCACAAAGCATGACATCATCAGGATGACAAGAATACGGATAAATTGGAACCATCGCCATCATACAACCGATTTTAAAATCTGGATTGATTTCATGCCCAAGTTTTACCACTTTAGCACTTGCAACTAATTCATGATGAACAGCTTGATATACAACCTCCTCACGGTTATCATCTGCATTAAATAAAATGCCTGAATTACAGAATGGAAAAAGATCCTCTTCAAAATCGGCTTGATTATTAATCTCATTAAATGTCATCCAATACTTTACTTTATTTTTATAACGTCTCATCACCGTTTCAGCATACCTCACAAAGAAATCAATACATTTTCGATTTCTAAATCCCCCATATTCTTTCACCAAATGATATGGCATTTCAAAATGAGAAAGCGTGATGACTGGTTCAATTTGATACTTTAATAATTCATCAAATAAATCATCATAAAACTGTAGTCCCGCTTCATTTGGTTCTAACTCATCTCCATTTGGAAAAATTCGCGACCACGCAATAGATGTTCTGAAGCACTTAAATCCCATCTGTGCAAATAAAGCAATATCTTCTTTATACCGAGAGTAAAAGTCAATTCCCGTATGATTCGGATAATAGTTTCCTTCTAACACACCGTCAGTAATTTGACGACGTATTCCATGTGCACCGGCTGTCATAATATCAGCAATACTGATTCCTTTACCATCTTGATCCCAAGCTCCTTCAAGCTGATGTGCAGCTACTGCACCCCCCCATAAAAAATCTTTTGGAAATTTATTTGACACGACTTTCGCCTCCTAGTATTTAACAGTCATTCGTTCTTACATGCTTATTATAGCAACCGCTTTCAAAAACGACAATAACTTAAGAACCCAAAGAAACTGGAAACGTTTTCTGTGATTTGTTACATCAAAAAAACAAGTTTTGAAACGTCTATAGCTATAAAAAAAGCTCATGAAATCATGAGCTCTTCATTAGAGAACTGCTTGATGGCATAAAAGGGATTGCACCTTTTTCCCTAGTTTCTCTAAAATATAAATGGCTGGTACTTGCGTCGTTAAATCTACTTCCAATCTTATTCGATCCATCGGCACATAATAGGTTACAGTAACATCCGACATTTTAGCAATCGTACTCGTTTCACTACTAGTAATCGCAATAATCGCACAATTAAAACTAGTAAATCGTTTTAACTGTTCGATCGTCTGATCAGTCTCTCCGGAAACAGAAAGGGCAATAATAACAGATGCATCATAATACCCTGGTGGAACCGGATAATAAGGATCATCAATATGTTGCGCTAACTTTCCAACACTTGAAAGATATCGTGCCCCATATTTGGCTAATATTCCTGAATTTCCAATACCAATAAAAATAATTTTTTGAGCGTAATATAATAAGCTTGCTACCTCATCTAGTTTTTTATTAAAGTCATCAGATTCTGTTCGTTTAAAAAAATCTAATAAGATCCCCATATCTCCTAATTTAGTTTCATTTGGCGTCTGAGCCAAATACATTTTATATTTTAATTTAAACTCCGAATATCCGTTACATCCAACTTTTTTACAAAAACGTAAAACGGTTGTTGTTGAGACATGGGCGGCTTCTGCTAATTCTCTTATTTTCATCTCAACAACTTGTTCTTGATGCCTTACAATATAATTATAAACTTCTAATTCTAATTCATTTAACGATTTAATCTCTTGACACTTAAACATATTTTCCCCTCCACACCTCATTAAAAGGTGGCTTATATGGTACTTGACCCCTCACTATGATTTATTCATCTTTTATTTTAACTTTCTTTTCATTATATAAATAAAACTCTTTCATTTCAACTTTCATTTTTCAACTTGCTAAAAAACAACCCAATCTCTTCTCATATAAGCAAAGTTTTTTATTCATTACCTCCTTTATTACTATTAATGGGCAGTTTTTTTAAATTTTTTCTATATTGTAAATAGCTAATTATTCTATGTAATTTTCAATGTAATTTATGAAAATCAAACCATTTTCTCTGTGTTAATCCAAGGTTGAGAACTTACTTAAATCAATAATTGGGTTAATTCCCTTTATTTTTACTGGCTATTTTATAACTGGAAATTAATCGGAATTAGTTTTGCATATTAATAGCTTTATAGTTAACTATCATCGAAATTTCAAAAGAAAAAGCCTCTTCAAAAGAGAGGCTTACTGTTATAGTTTTAAGTTAGCTAGAGCATCAGCAAGTGCTGAATTCATCGGTTCGGCACTTTTTTCTTGTTCACGTAAATACTTTTGAACATCGCGCTTACTTCCTTGCTTTTTCTGTTCTTGCTTACGTTTATTATACGTACTCAGCTTTTCACGATGACCACACACACAAGCAAACATTCGATTTTCACCTTCACCGCGAAGTTCTAACTTCTTATGGCACTTTGGACAACGAGAATTTGTAATTTGAGACACTGTTTTTCGTGTACCACATTCACGGTCTTGACAAACGAGCATTTTACCACGTTTTCCATTCACCGCTAACATCGGCTTCCCACATTCCGAACACTTCGTTGTCGTGATATTATCATGTTTATAGCTAGCTTCACTACTTTTAATTTCCCCAACGATAGACTCAGCATATTGACGCATTTGATTCACAAACGTTTGACGTTTTAATTTTCCACTCGCTATATCACTTAACTTTTGTTCCCACTCACCCGTTAATTCAGGTGACTTTAAATCTGCAGGAGCCAATTCTAACAATTGTCGTCCTTTTGATGTCAAATAAATATCTTGACCACGTTTTTCAATCATGAAACTATTAAATAGTTTTTCAATAATATCTGCTCTTGTCGCAACCGTTCCAAGTCCACCTGTTTCATTTAAAGTCTTCACTAATTCTTTCGAGGCACCATTCATAAACCGAGCTGGATTTTCCATCGCGGATAATAACGTTCCCTCATTAAAATAAGCCGGTGGCTGTGTACGTCCCGTCGTTTGAATGAGCTTAGTAATTGGTAAAACGTCTCCCTCATCAATCAGAGGTAAATTTTGATGATCATCAGATTCTTCATCATGAGTTGCATAAATTTCTTTAAACCCTTGTGAAATCACGCGCTTTCCTTTTGCTATAAATGTCTCATTTGAAATCTTAGCAGTTAAAGTGGTTTGTTCATAAACGAATGGTTTGGATAAAACCGCTAAGAAACGTTTGACAACTAAATCAAAAATCTTACGTTCCTTATCACTTAAATCACTTAATAACGCGGTTTGTTCGGTTGGGATAATCGCGTGATGATCGCTGACCTTTTTATCATCTACAAATGATTTATTTGTCACAATTTTTGATTTTAATAATTGATTAGCTATCCCACGATAAGGACCAATGGCGATAGCTTTTAAACGTTCGGGTAACGTCTCCACAAGATCTGATGAAAGATAGCGTGAATCTGTGCGAGGATACGTTAAGACCTTATGATGCTCATATAATTTTTGCATAATCGATAAGGTTTCTTTAGCTGAGAATCCAAAGATTCGGTTGGCATCACGTTGTAACTCTGTTAAATCATAAAGGCCTGGTGCATAAGTCTTTTTCTCGACTTTAACCACTTTTTGAACTTGTAGCACTTCACCTTGTAATGACTTTACTAATTGCTGAATGTACGCTTCATTAAATGTTTTAACATCTTTTGATTTTTGATTTTGCCACGTCCATTTAATACCTTCTGTTATAGCGGTTAATCCATAGTAAGATTTTGGCTTAAACTGTTTAATCTCTTCTTCACGTTTTGCAATCATCGCAAGTGTCGGGGTTTGAACACGTCCACAAGAAAGTTGAGCATTATGTTTCGTTGTTAATGCACGTGTCGCATTCATCCCAACAATCCAATCTGCTTCTGAACGAGCAATGGCTGATGAATAAAGAGAATCATACTTGCGACCATCCTTTAAGTTTTTAAATCCTTCTTTAATCGCTTTATCCGTAACAGATGAAATCCATAAACGTTTGATTGGCTTTTTCACTGAAGCTTTATCAATAATCCAGCGCGCTACTAACTCTCCTTCACGCCCTGCATCTGTTGCAATAATGATTTCTGTCACATCTTTACGTAACATTTGTGCTTTAACTGCTTTAAATTGTTTTGCTGTTTTTGGAATCACGACTAATTTAAACTCTTTAGGTAGCATCGGTAAATCTTCAAGCTGCCATGATTTATATTTCGGATCGTAAGCTTCTGGATCGGCAAGTGTTACTAAGTGACCTAGTGCCCAAGTTACGATATAATCTTTTCCTTCTAAATAACCATTACCTTGCTTTGTACAATTTAAGACGCGTGCGATATCACGTCCAACGGATGGTTTTTCAGCCAACACTAATTGTTTGCCCATTTTTAACATCCTTCCTTTATCTAAATTCTTATTCATTGTATCACTTCCGACTTAAAAAGACTATGTTTCACCGATTTTTCCAAAATTAAGAAGTTATGATATAATGATATAAAAAAGCAGGGAGGATTTATCATGAAACGATATTTACTATGGGGGCTACTACCTTTACTCGCAATCTTAACCTTTGGTCTTTATTGTATTACGCCATTTCCAACAAATGATAAGATAAACGTGAATTATCCAGATTCATTTACAATTACACAAGAAAATAGCTTTGAAACACAAGTAGTTAATGAATGTTCCGCTTTTTCAAGTGCTTATGTCCTTCGTCATTTTGGAGAAAATAAAACAGGGCTTGCCCTTTATGATGAGTTTAATTATAAATTACCCTTTTCAGGTTACGTCTTACCTAAAGGGATTTTAGATTATTTTAAAGATACCCCTTATCAAGTCAAAATGTATACAGGTACTTTTGAAACATTAAAAACACAATTAACAAAAGGGACACCTATTATTGTCTTAGTTGGAGATCATTTAAATTGGCAACATTATATGACGGTCGTTGGGTATAATGATACCCTTCAAGAAGTATATTTCTTTGATTCATTACGTGAAACGGATGAGAATGAATCATTACCGGGAAATCGTACGTTAAGTACGGATTATTTTTTAAGTATGTGGGATAATGGACTCCCAATTTTTAATCATCTATACTTTGTTATTGAAAAAAGGTAATCCTTAAAAAAGAAAAGGATTACCTTTTTTTCGTTCATCTTCCTGTTGTTCAAATAACACTTGTCTTTTTTGCTGTTTATCATAGGCTAATAAATAAATCAGTCCAATTAAAACAACTAGAATGACACAGAGAATCAATGAAATTTGGATTAGTAAAACATCATACACGTAAAATCCATCCTTTATCATCAAGATACCCTTAATATGTAAAATAATTGATTTATTATACATCGCTGGGCACATCTCCTTATTTTTTCTCATAGGTTATCCTAACGATAAAAAGTAGAGGTGATTTTGATGAACAATCTTACTCAAAAACAAATCGGAAACCGAACAATTTTCATAACAGTCATCATGAACGTTTTCTGATCTTTAATAAAATTAGTAGCGGGATTTATAGGTCATAGTGCTTCGATGATTTCAGATGGCGTTCATTTTCTTTCTAATGTTATCAGTTCAATTGGGGTCTTTATTGGTCTTAAAATTTCTCAAAAAACTGCTGATTATGAACATCCTTATAGACATGAAAAGTTTGAAGCTCTCTCAAGTGAAATATCAGCCTTTCTCTTATTCATGACTGGATTATCTATCGAATTTTCTGCTACACAAACTATTATTTCAGAAAGTTATGGTGAACCTCAGATGATTGCACTCTGGGCCGCTATTTTATCTATTGCAGTTAAAGAATGGATGTATCATTATACGATGAGACAAGCAAAAAAAATTGAGTCAACTGCACTAGCAGCAGATGCTTGGCATCATCGAAGTGATGCTCTGTCCTCAATTGGAGCCTTAATTGGGACTCTAAGAGCGCGTCTTGGATATCCTATTTTAGATCCACTAGCTGCGCTTGTTATTACCATTATCATCTTAAAAGTTGCAATTGATATATTTGTTGATGCGACGAATCAAGTCATTGATAAAACTGCTAGCCCTGAAGTGATTGATGAGATTATTAAGTACATCCAATCCGTTGATGGTGTTTTATCCATTGATTCCTTAAAAACAAGAATTCATTCAAATCGAATTTATGTTGATTTAGAAATTTCAGTTGATCCTACGCTCAGTTTAATTGATGCACATGCGATTGCTGAAGCCGTTCACTATCAGCTTGACCAAAATATTCATAAAATTAAACATTGTATAGTACACGTTAATCCACTCAAACTACCGGACGATCCACCTTGTAAATATCATTATTCCCAAGAATAACTTGCTTGGTTCTTCTATTTCGTGTTACGGTTATGGAAAAATAAACCAAAAAGAAGGACCGTGTATGGAAAAACTCTATCAACAAATTGAACATTATCTTCAACAAATTGATTTCAATCAACTTTGGGAAGGATTCCATCCCTTCCCTTTTGCCTTATATAATCAGGAAAAAATCATTCTAAATCATAAAGTGCTTCCTTACCACTCTTCCTTCCGTGGTTGCACAACAATTAAATTTAATGAAGAGCAATTTGCAATATGGAAAATTAGCGACAAGGAGTTTCAAACAGCCCCAAGACTTCTTACTTACTTGATTGTTCATGAAATGTTTCATGCCTTTCAAAAACTCAATCATGAAACACGGTTCCCAAATGATTTAGTTCTCCTTGAGTATCCTACTGATCTACTTAATCATCAACTTCAACTAATGGAACATCACTGGATTTATGAATTGATGAATGACTCACCTTCTAATAAACGACAAATCTTACTCCAGCTTATTGCACTGCGAACTCATCATGAACAACTTATAGGTTCGATTATTCATCAAGAATATCTCATTGAAACCTGTGAAGGTATGGCGGAATATATCGCCCTAAAGGCTCTTTTGCAACTTTCTTCTTCACTCTATGAGGCTAAAATCCAAGAGTATCTACAGTATTTAAAAGAACCAGATGAACAACTTTTTTATCCAAGAAAAATCAACTATTATACCGGAGCTCTTCTATTAACTGCACTTGATCAGGAACCTCATCTCATTAAACATTGTATTTCTAAAGAGAAGCACTCTGTTTATGAACTCATTAAACCACGATTACTCTCGCCTGATTCATTATCAATGACATCTAACGCTACTCTTTGTCTTTCCTATCATCACTACCTTTCTCATAAAAATGAACTCTATGAATCTTTTTTAAAAGAACCATTAATTTGTTATCATGGTAATTACAAAATTTGTGGCTATGATCCAATAAATATGCAAAAATACGATCATCATATACTTTGCTTAACTTTTATTCGCCTTAAACATGCTAATACAAATAACATCTTCGTGATTGATGGACCTGTATTGCTACACGTGATGCCTGATTATTCAGTCATTAACTATCAACTTCCATTAAAAAAAGCCTTAGGATAAAAAGAACACTAAAAAAGAGCTTATTCGTTTAAAATCAATAGGCTCCTTTTTTAGTGCCTCAGATTAAACTGGGGCTTTTATTGTTGAACTGGAAACATATAATATGGCATGGCCGTTGTCATTGGACGCCCACCTACTGACATAGGATAACTTGCTACGCCTTGTTGCACCAACTGATAAGGTGCTCCTTGGTAAGGTGCTCCTTGGTAAGGTGTCATTGGTATTTGATAAACTGCTTGTTGCCCATATACAGGTTGTGATGGAATGGTATAAACACTATGTGTTTCCTTAATCGGTTGCTTTTGTTTGATCCATTCATCAAATTCAGGATATAACTCTTCGTCTTCATCTTGAGTACTTGATGTAATGATCTGCTTTTGTCCTTGTTGGTTTTGCATTTGAGCAGCTTGTGCTCCATTGTAACCATAAGGGGCATATCCATAAGGCATTGGTGTCGCAACAGGAAGAGGTTGAACCACTGGTTGCGCCATAACTGGTTGTGCGATTGCAGGTTGAGCTGCTGCTTGAGCATTTTTAGACCCAAAAGCACTTGCTAAAAAAGCACCTGCTAGACCACCCACAATAAATGAACCAATTCCTCCCCATCCAAATCCATCGCCAACCCCAGGACCTGGTCCAGGTCCAC
>JAUMTV010000087.1 GCA_030531025.1 Turicibacter sp. | reverse complement strand
TGCTTACAAACTAAAAGAACTTAATCAATTTGTCTAATTTAGTGTTGACATACCATTGTTCGCCACGCTCACTGCTGTGGGTCCCATTCCCCAGCAATGGTAGATACATTTTCTTCGAAAATGCTAGGTGCCCCATTCCCTAGCAGTGGAGGATTAGATTATCTTTGATAATCGCCAGGTGACCCCTGGACTATAGTCTGTCTTAGTGTTAAAGCGGCTTACCAACTAAGACTGATGTAGAATGATAAAATACATTTCCGTTTATATATAGATAAGCAATAGTTAATAATCATAGAGTTTTTAGTTAAATTACTTTAAAAAGGTTATCTTCTTAAAGAGATAACTTTTTTATTTCCTTGGAAATAACTAAATTTTTTCATAATTGTATGACATTCCCAATATAGTAATTATAAATATAACTTTTGATTAAATTCACATTCCAATCTTTTTAAGATATTATTTCTTCAGCATTTTATAAAGGAAAGGATTGCAGTTTCACTTGAATGGGTGGATTTCATCTACGTATTAGTGTATGATAAAGTGAGTAGAATTTTATCTTTAAGAGTAAGATGATAAGGAAGATGACACATGAATGATAACTTTCAAACTTTTTATTGGAGTAAATTAGATAATGTCGCGAAGTTGTACGCCCTTGTATCTAGTTCAAAAGCGACTAATGTATTTCGGCTTTCAGTAAAAATGACAGAAGAGATCGAGGTAGAGTTTTTATCTGAAGCAGTAAAGGCAGCACTTTTGGAAATGCCGGCTTTTAGTGTACGCTTAAGAAGTGGATTCTTCTGGTATTATTTTGATATGAATTTACAAAAACCACGAATTCGAAAAGAATATACATATCCTTGTTCTAAAATGACGAAATTTACAAATAATAATTATCTATTCAGTATCACTTACTATGAAAAAATGATTCATTTAGAAGTTTTTCATGCACTCGCAGATGGTGGTGGAGCAGTGCAATTTTTAAAAGTTATTCTGTATCATTATCTTAAACGTTTGCACCCAGATGTTATAACGGAACCCTTTGTTCTTGAAAGTAATGATTCTTCTTTACCAGCAATGGAGGAAGACAGTTTTTTAAAGGTGAAAAGTGAGTCACAATCAAAAGTCATACCACAAACAACCGTAGCATATAAAGTAATAGGCATTAAAAAGCGTCCTCAGGAATTAAAGGTTATTCATGGAATCATGTCGGCAAAAGCAGTCATCGCTGTTGCAAAACAATATAAGGTCACGGTTTCAAGTTTTTTATGTGCTATCTTAATTTATGCAATTTATGAGCAAAACTATAAGTTTAATCAAGACTTACATCCAATTACGGTAACGGTTCCAATTGATTTGAGAGGACGATTTGGGTCACATACGTTAAGAAACTTTTTTTCAAATGTTAATGTGACGATTACTCCTCAATTAAATTTAACATTTGAAGACCTTTTACAAGAAGTTTCAAGACAATTAGCTGAAGGACAACAATCTGAAGTCATTGAACGTAAAATAAATGATAATGTGAGTGCTCAAAAAAATATGATGATTCGGTTTGTTCCGCTAGCCATTAAAAATACAGTCATGCGTCATATTTATCATGAAGCTGATAAAGGTGTGACAACAACGTTATCAAATTTAGGTCGTGTCGTTTTACCAGAACCGATGAGCTCATATGTTGAAGAGATGCGCGTCATGATTCCTGTGACGCCACATCAACCTATTCGTTGTGGCGTCGTTTCTTATCAGGATCGATTTGTTCTAACCTTTACCTCATCTTTAGAGGAGACAGATATCCAAAGATATTTTTTCCGTTTCTTAAAAAAATACGAGATTGATATTACAATCTCATGTAATGAGGAATTTAATCATGAAATATTGTTCTAAATGTCAAATGAAAGTACAAAATCAATTAAATCATTGTCCGCTTTGTGGTCAGCTATTAGATTCTATTGAATTTGAAGTGGAACGAGATTATCCTAAGCGATTTGCTAAAAAGCGTCGTTTTTCACCAAGAAAGTTTGTCATCTTTTTAGCCATTGTTATTATTTCCTTCTCCTTTGTAATTGGTTTTTTCCAACAATTTCAATGGAGTTGGGTTTTTATTATTACGTCTGCTACCATCTATGCAACTATCAGTGCAATTTTAGGATCACGAGTCAAACGCAATATTGGGCCTAATCTTTTAATGCAAGTTTTAGGGGGATCTTTTTTAGCACTAATGGTTGACTATTTGTTAGGTTATAGTGGGTGGTCGTTAGAGTTTGTTTTTCCAGTTGCTTTAACCATTGGAACGATGGCGATTACGTCAATGATTTTACTTGATACGAAACGATTTACAGATTTAGTTATCTATCAGTTAATATTTGGCTTAATCGGAATCATCTTATTAGCCTTTATTTATTTTAATTTGGTTGTTTTTCGTACAGTTGCTCTTATTGGAAGTTACTACGCAATTATTACATGTGTGGGGTTATTCTTTTTTGCTGATCGTCAAATGATGCATGAATTAAAAAAGAAATTTCATTATTAATTAACGTTTACATAAAAAGTATTTTAAAAAAACTTTACAAATAGACAAACAGGTGTTATAGTATCCATAAGTTAAAAAATTCCAAATAAATGAACCTTATCAAGAGAAGTGGAGGGGCAGGCCCGATGAAGCTTCAGCAACCGGTACAGATGTACAAAGGTGCTAAATCCGACAGAATGATTCTGAGAGATGAGGGGACAAATTAGTTAAAGTGTTTATTAAGCTAAGATGTTCTTCTATCTTTAGAATGGCATCTTAGCTTTTTTTAATTGAATAATCAACCTTATCAAGAGAAGTGGAGGGACAGGCCCGATGAAGCTTCAGCAACCGGTACAAATGTACAAAGGTGCTAAATCCGACAGAGTTATTCTGAGAGATGAGGGAATAAGTGATAATTTAGAGAACTAAATTAAAACGGATTTCTTTCATCAGTTAAGGAGTCCGTTTTTATTTTGGAATAAAGAGAAAGGAGAGTTTAAATGATTGAGTTAAAACAGGTAAGTAAAACCTTTTCGCAAAAAGGAAAAGTAGTTGAAGCAGTTAAAGATGTCAACTTAACCATTCAAGCTGGGGAGATTTTTGGAATTATTGGTTATAGTGGGGCAGGAAAGAGTACATTGATTCGTTGTTTGAATTTTCTAGAAGTTCCAACAGAGGGAGAAGTTATTATTAATAACCAAATTCTTAGCCAACTCACACCAAAAGAGTTAAGACTCGCTCGCCATAAAATAGGTATGATCTTTCAACATTTTAACTTATTACAAACACGAACTGTTTATCAAAATGTTGCGTATCCATTAAAAGGACAGAAAATGAGTAAAGAAGAAAAAAGAGAAAAGATTTTACACTTATTAAGATTAGTTGGACTAGAAGATAAAGTGGATTTTTATCCATCGCAATTAAGTGGTGGACAAAAACAAAGGGTAGCAATTGCTCGTGCACTTGCAAATGACCCACAAGTCTTATTATGCGATGAGGCAACCTCAGCACTCGATCCACAAACGACTAAGTCTATTTTAAAATTATTAAAAGATATTAATGAAGAATTAGGACTAACTATTGTATTGATTACACATCAAATGGAAGTCGTCAAAGAAATCTGTCATAAAGTAGCTGTGATGGAGAATGGTTGTATTGTTGAACATGGAGATATTGTTCAAGTCTTTTCTAACCCACAATCAGATATTACAAAAGATTTTGTTTCTTCTTTATTCCAAGATGAGAAAATCTTTGAATTGTTAAAAGAAAGAGCATCGTTAGAAGAGTTAGGTCATATACAAAGGCTTGTGAAAATATCGTTTGTTGGTCAGCAAACAGGACAGGCTTTTATTTCTAAATTATCAAAACAGTTTAATGTCGATGCAAGTATTCTATTTGGAAGTATTGAAATTATTCAAAAAACTCCAATTGGACATTTGATTGTGAGTTTTCATGGAAAAGCAGAAGAAATTAATGAGGCGACGAATTATTTAGAACAGTCAAATATTAAGGTGGAGGTGTTAAGTAATGAGTCAGTTGCTTAATCAGATTTGTCCCAATGTAGTAGAGTATTTTCCAGAGGTATTACAAGCCTTAACGGATACGTTGTGGATGGTTGGAATTTCAGGGTTCTTTGCGATTATCATTGGCTTACCAATTGGAGTGTTATTAGTTGTTACTAGAGAAGGACATTTATTACAAAATAAAGCCTTGAATTTAGTTCTTGGTAAAGTGATTAATGTGTTTCGTTCTATTCCGTTTATTATTTTATTAGCATTCATCATGCCATTAACACGTGCTATTGTTGGAACGACGATTGGATTAAAAGGAGCGATTGTTCCGCTTGTGATTGGAACAGCTCCATTTGTCGCTAGACAAGTTGAATCCGCTTTACTAGGTGTGGACCCAGGTGTGATTGAAGCAGCTAAGGCGATGGGATCAAGTCCATTTGAGATTATTTATCGCGTGTTACTTCGTGAAGGATTAGGTGGAATCATTTATGGTCTAACGATTACAACCGTTAGCTTAATTGGATTCTCAGCCATTGCTGGAAATGTTGGTGGTGGAGGACTTGGGGACTTTGCTATCCGTTATGGGTATCAGTATTATAAAGGAGATATTATGGTTGTGACAGTAATTATTATCATTATTTTAGTTTCAATTGTTCAAAGCATAGGGGAAGCATTACAAAGAAAAGTAAGTCACTAACAAGCTTATTTTCATTTAAATCAAAGGGGGATTTAATGATGAAACGAAAAGGTTGGGTCGTATTATTTAATTATGCTTAGTTATTTTATTAGTTGCATGTGGCGGAAATGAAGAGAAGGATGAGAATGCAGCTATTAAAATGGGGATTAATGGGGAAGTAAATTTGATTTGGAAAAGTGTTCAATCACGGTTAGCTGATGAAGGAATTACTTTAGAGTTTGTCGCTTTTAGTGATTATAATATTCCAAATCAAGCATTAGCAGATGGGGAAGTAGATTTAAATTGTTTTCAGACACAATCGTTTTTTGAGCAATTTATTAAGGATCATAACTTAGATTTAGTTCCTCTCGAAACTGTTTATTTTGCACCGATGGCCATCTTCTCAACGAAGATTAATGGCTTAAGTGAGTTAAAAGAAGGAGATAAAGTCTCAATTCCAAATGATGCCTCTAATGGAGGCCGAGCTTTGTTACTATTGCAAGAAGCGGGAGTGATTAAACTAAAAGACAATCACAGTACTCACCCAACTATAAAAGATATTGTTGATAATCCGTTAAATTTAGAGTTTATTGAATTAGTCGCTCAACAAATTCCACGTTCGTTTGATGATGTGGCAGTAGCAGTTGTAAATAATAATGTGGCCATTCAATCAGGATTATCAGTTGTAAATGACTCTATATTTATCGAATCACAAGAAACAGAAGGAATTGAAACATTTTTTAACATTATTGCAGTAAAAGAAGAAGATAAAGATAATCCGTTATATCAAAAATTCTTAGAAGTATATAAAACAGAAGAAACTAAAGACGCTATGTATGAAGAGTTTAAAGGTGGATGGATTCCATTATTTTAAAGAAAGTAAACGAAGGAGAGATGAAGTATGAAAAAGAAATTCTTTAGTATTATAACAACAGTTTGTTTAGGAGCACTATTAGTAGCCTGTAGTAATAACTCAAATAGCGATGAAAAAGTCATTAAGCTTGGGATTAATGGAGAAGTCAATCAAATTTGGAAAAACGTTCAAACTCGTTTAGCCGATGAAGGAATTAAATTAGAGTTTGTTGCTTTTAGTGATTATAACTTACCAAATCAAGCATTATCAGATGGGGAAATTGATGCAAACTCATTTCAAACAATTGCTTTCTTTGAACAATTTGTTAGTGATCATAACCTAGATTTAACATCAATTGGCTATACAGTTTTAGCTCCAATGGGCATTTATTCATCAAAACTAAATGATGTTAATGAGATAGCTGACGGTGCAAAGATATCAATTCCAAATGACGCTTCTAATGGAGGGCGTGCTTTATTACTTTTACAAGATGCAGGATTAATTGGACTAGCAGATGGAGTTGGAATTACACCAACAGTAAAAGATATTACGAAAAATCCTAAAAATTTAGAAATTGTTGAGTTAGTTGCACAACAACTTCCACGTTCATTAGATGATGTAGAGTTAGCTGTTATTAATAATGGAGTTGCTGTTCAAGCAGGATACTCACCAGTAGCAGATTCAATCTATATTGAAGATACTGAAAGTGACACAGTTGAAAATTATTTTAACATTATTGCCTGTCGTACAGAGGATAAAGATGATTCACTATTAAAACGTTTGGTTGAAGTTTATCAAACAGATGAGACGAAGGCATTAATTGAAGAGGAATACAAAGGAGCAAGCATTCCAGTTTTTGAATAGAAGTTTAAGGGGGAGATAGTTATGGAACAAAAGATTATTAAAATTAAAGATTATTTACATGAAAGAAAAGAAGATTTTATTCAAATTAGTCATCAAATTCATCAAAACCCAGAGATTGCAAATGAAGAATACTTTGCTTGTCAAATACTAAGTGATACGTTAAAAGATGCAGGGTTTGATGTTACTGTGAATGTAGCGGGCCATGAAACTGGATTTGTTGCAAGAAAAGCACCTGCCAAACCAGGACCTGTGATTGGGATTTTGGCTGAGTATGATGCATTAGCAGGACTCGGACATGGTTGTGGGCATAATATTATTGGAACAAGTAGTGTCGCTGCCGGTTGTGCACTTGCTCAGATCATTGATGAAGTTGGTGGTGAAGTAGTAGTGTTTGGAACCCCGGCGGAAGAAGGCGGAGATAATGGAAGTGCAAAAGGGTCATTTGTTAGAGAAGGATTATTTAAAGATGTTGATGTTTGCATGATGATTCATCCTGGAAATAAAACGACAGTAACAGCACCATCACTTGCTAATCATCCGATTGAGTTTGAATTTTTGGGTCGCCCAGCACATGCATCTGGATATCCTGAAAAAGGAATTAATGCATTAGATGCAATGATTGTCTTTTACAATGCAGTGAATGCCTTACGTCAACAAGTAACACCAGATGTTCGTATCCATGGAATTATTACGCATGGTGGTGATGCTCCAAATATTATTCCAGAATATACAAAAGCGCGATTTTATGTTCGAGCGAATACTATTAAGACTTGTGAGGAAGTGACTGAACGAGTAATAAAAGCAGCTGAAGGAGCAGCACTTTCAACAGGATGTACGTTAAAGCATACGACGTATCAAAATATTGTTGAGGACTTAATTTATTATCCGAAGTTTAATGAGCTTTTCGAAGAAATAGCAACGAAATTAGGTCATCAAGTCGAAGCACTAGATCCAAGGGGTTCTCGTGGTTCAACAGATGCAGGAAATGTAAGTCAAGTTGTTCCAACGATTCATCCATCATTAAAAATTTGCGAACCATCTGTTGCAGGTCATACAAAAGAGTTTAAAGAAGCAGCAATTTCTAAACAAGGCGATCAAGCTGTATTAGATAGTGCTGAAATATTGGCAAGAATAAGTTTAGAATTACTATTAGATTCTCAAAAATTAAAAGCGATTAAAGAAGAATTTGAATTGTTAAAAGCAGAATAAATAAAGGGAAAACACGTATTATTACGTGTTTTTTTGTTTTTATAAAAGAGATTTTGTTAAATGGAACATAACAGTTCGTTGTACGAATATAATAAAGTAATTTAATTAAAGCATTTGAAGTAGGAGGAAATATATGAATTCATTTTTTGAAGGATTAGGAAAAAAAGTGACTCAAACAGGTCAGGAGGCTATGAAGAAAACAAAGGAAATGGCTGAGATCGCTAAGATAAATTCTCAGATTTCAGATGAAGAAAAGAAACTTAAGAAGTTATATATGAAGTTAGGCCAATTATATTATGAAATGCATAAAGACTCACCGGATGCTGTATTCACGGATATTTGTCAAGGCATTGGTGGATGCTTACAAACTATTAATCGTTATGAGATTATGGTAGAGGAATTAAAGGGGATTAAGCGATGTCGAAAATGTAAAACAGAAATGCCAAGTGACTCAACGTATTGCCCGAAGTGTGGTAGTAAATTAGATGATGAACGAGAAACGATTGTCTCTACGATTTGTCCTAACTGTGGGATGGAAAATGGCGGATGTGCGACTAGTTGTATTAAATGTGGGAAGCTATTATAAAAAGGCTGTTGAATAAAATGATTCAACAGCCTTTTTAGTTAGATTACCATTTGAAAGCTTGCCATTCTTCAGCATACTCTGCAAATATATAAGTCCAGATAAAAATTTTCTATGAAGAAAATTTATCTGGACTTATATATACTGTTCAAAATTTTTAAATAAAAAACAGGTTTTACCTTGTTTACTGATGAATATGAAAGGTAAAGCGATGTAAACTACTATAGATAAAAAATAGAAATGAGGTGGAGTTTTGGAAGGTTATTATTTAATGCCTCATCCTCCAATTATTGTTCCAAACATCGGTAAGGGTGAGGAGCTAAAGTTATATCAAACAAGTTTAGCTTATCATAACATTGCACAAGAAATTGCTAGTGTTGAACCTGAGACAATTATTATTATCACGCCGCATGGTCCGATGTTTTCAGACGCTATTTCAGTCTCTGAAGGTGAGGCGATTAGTGGAGATTTTCGACGTTTTCAATGTTACGATATTAGTATTCAAGCACCGTTAGATATGGAATTTAATGAAGAATTATTTAAGTTAGCGCAAGAAGAACAACTCCCAGTTGTTGGCGTTGACTGTGAAATGTTAAGAGCTTATGGCCGTCCATTCGAATTAGACCACGGTACCTTAGTTCCACTGTATTTTATTAATAAGTATTATTCTGATTATAAATTAGTCCATATTACTTACGCTCCATTAAGTGATCGTCAACTTTATCAATTTGGAATTCTTCTTGATAAAGTTGTTCAACAGCTTAATCGTCAAGCAGTGATTATTGCGAGCGGGGATTTATCACATAAATTAAGTGAAAGTGGACCTTACTCTTATTCTCCTTATGGTGAAGAATTCGATCGCCAATTTTTACATACACTCTCTTCAGAACAACCATTAGATATTTTTAATTTGGACTTAGAAATGATTGAAGAAGCAGCAGAATGTGGATTACGTTCAACAAAAATCCTTCTAGGAGCCTTAGATGGAAAAGACGTAGAAGGAGAAGTCTTTTCATATCAAAGTCCATTTGGGGTAGGTTATGGGACTGTTAAGTTTAATGTTAAAGGTGCTGGAACAAAGGCCTTAAAATATATCGGAAGAAGCGAACACCCAATGAAACAAGTATTGTCTAAAGGAACTAACCCGTATGTCCAACTAGCAAGAAAATGTTTAGAGGATTACTTTACACAAACAAAGACGATGATTGCTAAAGAAGAGTTACCAGAAATCATGGTCGCGCATCGTCATGGAGTTTTTGTTTCTTTAAAGAAGGAAGGCCAATTAAGAGGTTGTATCGGAACCATTTTTCCAACGACTGATTGTGTAGCTTCAGAAATTATTCGAAATTCGATTGCTGCTGCAACAGAAGATCCTCGCTTTTTACCAGTTCGATATGAAGAGTTAAAGTCTATTGAAATTTCAGTTGATGTTTTAATGCCACCTGTAAAGGCGAGCATTGAAGAGCTTGATCCAAAACGTTACGGTGTGATTATAAGTAAAGGAATGAGAAAAGGTGTTTTATTACCTAATTTAGAAGGGATTTATACGGTTGAAGATCAGTTAGCCATTGCCTGTCAAAAAGCAGGAATTAACCCTGATGGCGAGTTTGAAATTCAAAAATTTGAAGTTATTCGTTACAAAGAAGGTGATTAAGCATGGATTATTCTGTTCCGTTTTTTGAGCGAAAAAATGATCGGATTCAATGCTTAATTTGTCCCCATAAATGCCTCATTCCAGAAGGGAAAACAGGCGTTTGTCGAGTTCGCACCGTTTTGAATCATCAATTAATTACGATTAACTACGCAGAAGTGACTTCAGCTGCTGTTGATCCGATTGAGAAAAAACCACTTTATCACTTCAAACCTGGAAAAAATATATTATCCCTTGGAAGCTTTGGGTGTAATATGACGTGTAGTTTTTGTCAAAACTATGAGATCTCACAACATCGTCCGAAAAGTGACACGTTGTCTATTAATGAACTAAGCACAGCGATACAGACCATTGAGAATAATGTTGGGATTGCTTATACGTATAATGAACCATTAATGTGGTATGAGTATGTTTATGATACAGCCAAGGAATTAAAATGTCTAAATCCAGAGATTAGTGTGGTTGTCGTAACAAATGGTTACATTAATGAAGAACCTTTACTTAAACTTTTACCTTATGTAGACGCGATGAATATTGATTTAAAAGGTTATTCTAATCAATATTATAAAAAAATCTGTGGAGCAAAATTGGATCCTGTCTTAGAAACCATTAAGTTAGCGAGTCAGCAAGTACATATTGAAATCACAACGCTATTAGTGACAGATGAATTTGATGCATTAAAAGAAGTAGAAGAAATCTCAAAGTTTTTAGCATCGGTTAATAAAGATATTCCTTTACATTTAAGTCGCTATTTTCCACGTTATAAAATGAAAAATGAGGCAACGAATGTTGAGGTGATGGAGCAAGCTGTTCAAATCGCTAAAAAATATTTAAATTACGTTTATATCGGCAATGTAGCGGGAGCCGATACAAATACTTACTGTCCAAATTGTCATGAACTTTTAGTCGAACGACACTACTATGAGACGAAGTGTTTGATTAATGAAGCAACCTGCCCAAGCTGTCATTCTAAAATAGCGATAGTGTTATAATAAAAATGGTGCATAGTGTTTGACTTACTTTTTAAGTGCATGTAGAATATCTCCTGTTGAGAAAAGAGGAGATGAAAGATGATGATGAAAAAATTATCAAATGCTGCATTTATTTATACGATTCTTGCATTAGTCGCAGGTGTCATTTACCGTGAATATACGAAAATGTTAGGATTTACGGGTGAAACGAATTTATCTTTATTACATACACATTTGTTTACACTTGGTATGATTTTTTTCTTAATTGTATTAGCATTAGAAGTCACATTAAACTTAAGTAAACAAAAATATTTTAATGTGTTTTTTATCTTCTATAATGTAGGATTATCTCTTACAGCTATCATGATGGCTATTCGTGGATTTTTACAGATTAATGGAGGACAACTTTCTAAAGCTTTGGATGCGTCAGTTGCAGGGATTTCTGGAATAGGACATATTTTACTTGGTGTTGGATTAGTGTTATTCTTCATTAATCTAAAACGAGCTATTAATAAAAAAGACGTATTGAGCTAATTATTTGCTCAATACGTCTTTTTATATGGAAACCATTGATTTTGCTTTAGAAGGAGTTTGGTGTTCTTTTGTTAAAGTGAAATGAACAATAATTGAAATAATCCCGCTAATAATTAAGAAAGCATAAAAACTAATTCCACGGCATAAAAGCATGGCTGGAATGATAAGGTTACTTGCAAAGAACAATTTAAAAGTACTCATAAAGGCATTTTCTGAAGCTCCAACTGCTCCTGGTAATGGGATTGAAGAAACTGCTAATGAGACTAATGATTGAAGTGAAAGGATTTGTAGTAATGTATATTCATCGAGGTGGAAGGCTCTGTAAACAAAATAAGGAACTAGATAGCTTGCTGTTAACTGAATAGTTGTCGTTATAACAACACGTAACACAAGTAGAGGTTGTGTTTTAATATATTCTGCTCCTTTTGTATATTCCTTCACTGATGCTTCTAATTTCTCTCGTGTCTGACCGACATTTTTGAATAGACGAATGGCTGCTAACCATTTAGTGACATGATAAATTAATTGATAGATGAATTTTTTTGAAAACATGGCAAGTAAAATCCCAATGGTTAATAACGAGTTAATTGTAACACTGAAAATTAAAAAATATTTAATTCCATGAAGATTAGTTAAGATAAATTCATGATTTAAAAGAAACATCACTCCACCGTAAAGCATCATCATAATTTGATAAATAACGGTAATAATTAATAAATTTAATGAAGAATACGAAAGATTAATCTTAGCTTTATTCATATAAAACAATTGTGCAGGCTGTCCCCCACTAGAAGATGGGGTGATTGAACTGAAATAAAATCCAACAAAAGCAAAACCGAGACATTTAATATAAGAAACTTTTTGACCGAGAGCACGCATAATAGAAAAAGTATTCATTGCTTCACAGCCAACAAAGACAAACATCATACATAATCCTAATATAATATAGAAAGGATTTACATCTTTTACTGTCTTAATTAATGTAGAGATAGATTGATCTTTAAAAATAAAATAACTTGTGACACCGACAAGACAAGCCATAAATAATAGGCTTATCAATTGTTTTAGTTTGCTATTCATAGTCCGCTCCTTTTTAATGAAATAAAATTCACCTTTTTTGATTTGAGTTGGTGGATTGCTATATAAAAACAGAGAAATAATCTGCATTTTCAGAATCATCCTCAGTTTCTAGTCCCTTTTAAGTTCAAGGCCAACTATCGTCCAGGGGTCACCTG
>JAUMTV010000086.1 GCA_030531025.1 Turicibacter sp. | reverse complement strand
ACTGATAATAAAGATCCGATACCGTAATGATAATGAGCATCGATAAGAAAACCCAAGCGATATAAATCGCTCCTGATTCAAATCCTTCAAATCCATAAAACAAAACTGGGAAAACAAATAAAAGTCCCGCAAAAATCTCTGACAGTAAATAAATCGGCTTAATATTCATTCCACATGAGCGACACTTTCCACCTTGTAAAACGTAAGAAAGCACTGGCATTAATTCATAAAATCTTAGTTCGTGAGAACACCCTGGGCAGCGGGAACGATCACTCACCCAATTCTCACCAATCGGCATCCGATATCCCACCACATGATAAAACGATCCAAGAGAAGCACCAAGGAAAAAAATCAATATAAAAATTAAACTCATCACTAAACCTCCTTTCTATTAAATACGTTTAATAACTGATATTTCCTTTAATCTAAATAAGCTTTTGCATCTGCTACATCAATAATTCCATACATTAATAATTCATTAATTGCCATCTCCATCGTTTGCATTCCAGTGTCACGATTCGTTTGAATCACACTTGGAATTTGGTAGACTTTTTCTTGACGAATTAAGTTGGCAATGGCAGGCGTATTAATCATAATCTCACAAGCAGCACGACGTCCATCAGCATCTTGACGTTTAAATAAACGTTGCGCCACAACACCGACTAAACTTCCTGCTAACTGCATACGAATCTGTGTCTGTTTCTCAGCGGGAAAGACATCAATAATACGTTCAATCGTTGATGCGGCTGATGACGTATGTAACGTTCCAATGACAAGATGCCCTGTTTCTGCTGCTGTTAATGCAATCTGAATCGTTTCTAAATCTCGCATCTCCCCAACTAAGATAATGTCTGGATCCTGACGAAGGGCTACTTTTAAGGCCTGATTAAAATCATGCACATCAGAACCAATCTCGCGCTGATTAATGATACATTTTTGATGACGATGTTGAAACTCAATTGGATCTTCAAGAGTGATAATATGCTTACAAAAATTCTGATTCACATGGTTAATCATTGCGGCAAGCGTTGTAGATTTCCCTGAACCTGTTGGTCCTGTGACTAACACTAATCCTCTTGGTTTTTCAATTAACTGCTTTAATATAGATGGTAATTCTAATTGCTCTAACGTTGGAACTTGATTTGGAATCGGTCGAATCGCTAAGGCACATTGCCCTCGTTGATGATAAGCATTTACACGAAAACGAGAGACTCCCGAAATACTATGAGAAAAATCTAACTGCAGCTCAGATTCAAACTTATTAAATTGCTCAGTTGGAACAATCTCTTGAACCAACTGATTTACTAAAGTGGGCGTCATTACCTCATCATTTAATGGTGCTAGCTCACCTCTTAAACGAATCATCACTGGTACACCAACCGTAATATGAATATCTGAAGCTTTTAACGCAATCGCTTCAGATAGAACCTCATTAATTGAATTCATATAAATTCCCCTTTTACAAAAATTAACTACCTCAATTAAACCACATTACACCAACAAAAAACTACACGTAATGTGTAGTTTTTTGTTAACTAGAATAAATTTGGTAAATCTTTTTCCTTAGATACTTTTATACGAGCATCCTTAGTTTGATCTGTCCCCTCTAAGCTAATATTATTTCTAAAGATATAATACTCATTAAATTCTTCATCTGAAATAACAGCTCTATAACTATATAATAATAAATAACTTCCTTGTTCGCTTAATTGACATGTAAAATTACTATCATCACCAGTTAAACAATTCACTCCTTTTGATTCATCTATCACAGTTGTTCCTTCAATAAACTTAACAATAGTAGGGGTCCCTATAACAGAACCATATACGTCTTTAGTAAATCTAACTAGCATATCTTCTTCTGCCGCCTGTATCGTTGCTCCAAAGGAAATAACCGAATCTTTTGAAAATAACTTTAATTGCTCATCTGTTAGATTTTCATCTGATTCTATAACAGGGCTATTTCCTAACCCTAAAAATAATCCATGCTCAACTAAAGACGTAGCCCCTTCTTCTTCAGTTCCAACCTTAATCACATACTGATAAGTAGGTGAGTCATAACACAAATTAATTTCAGAAACAGTTTGTGCAGCTTTTATGTCTGTGATTTCTGTAGAAATAATTTGGAGTCCATCTGGAAGTCCAGTTAACTGCACATTATATCCATTACCACGCGATAAGCCATCAGTAAATACGACTTGTTGAGTAATTAATTTAGTATCGATTAAAGTATCATTTTTTAATAAAGTTACCTCTATATCATTTAATTCTACGTTATCTGAAAACTCAACATTCACAATAATCTTAGGATTAACAATTGAAATTGGAATTTTAACTTTTTGAGTTGAACCATCCATATATATAATAGTTCCAGAGACATACCCATCAACCTCTCGAGTCCCCTGTACATTATAAGTAATTGTACTATTAGACGAATTAACCTCTTTGATCTGATCATAATCTGAATCTATAAAGTGCAATCCTAACGTATTTTCAGAATCTAACTTAAACATTACATTATTATTAGCAAATTGGATTTTCAACTCTAACTCCTCTTGAACTAGCCCTTTATTACCACTCACCGTAAATGAAGTAACAGTTTCAGATGGAATAATTGTATACACCTTTGTTGTACTTGCTCCATGCTCATCTATAGCCTGTACTTGAACATACATGGTGTGTTTTTTATTTTCACTAGATATGTTAAAAGATTGTCCAGAGCTAACATCTTCCTTTTTTAATAACTCTATCGATTCTGCTTCAGAATTTTGACGTGGATCCTCTGTAAATAGATTAACATAAACCTTCATTTTATCCTCGTCAATATCTCTTAACGTTATTGTAAAATCAAATTTCTCTGAATTTTTATAAATAAAATTTTGTTCATTCTCTAATAAACTAGAATCAATCACAGGGGCATGATTAGCACTACGCTCTGCTTTGACTATTGTATTAACAAATAACTGCATTTCAGATAACGGATAAGATTCATTCTCTAAATTATGTCCTGTACCAGAAAATGTAATATTACCTTTAGAATAAGTATAATAGCTATTCATAGCGTCATATTGATTGATCTTATTCTTATTTGTATTATTTGCAATAGTAAACCATGGAACTACATCTTCATCTTCTAGATTTAATTGAAAATACTGACCATGTGTTGTACGAATAGATAAAGTTTCATCTAGTTGGAATGGATAACTTGTAATAAGTGACTGATTAATTCGATGAACAAATTTTGTTTCACTCGATGATCTATCCGTAAATCTACGCCAGTTTGTAAGGCCTAAATAAAAGTCTCCATTTGTTTTTGGTCCCTCAAAGTCATGCACAATTGGTGTTTTTCCATCTAAATTTAATTCTGATGGATTGTTTGGATCCCAATATCGGGATTGACCAATAATATCACGAAAATGTCGTGTTAATGCAAACGTCTTCCATTTATCAGTCAAATTATTTTTATTAGATGGATCTATATTATCCGTGTACATCGTATCATGAGTAAACATCACACTTTGTCCAGATTCTATGAATTCTTTAAGTTGATTGATGGCCTCCATATTATCAGTTGGTTGGCCATTTGAAATAGAAAAAAATATATTTTCTTTCCAGTTATCTCTAAATCCTATAATAACCATATCATATTTACTATCTTTTAAATCAACTCCATCAGTAAATATTGAAGCTTCTTCTCCATAAAATTGTTTATGACTTATAACATCAATATTAATTTTATAATCTTGTACTTCCTTCTCTAGTAATAAGTTTTGGAATTGTTCATTTTCGGACAAATTCAAATTCCCATTATTTTGATCATTTAACTGGTCAATCGGATATTGAGCAATTTGGAGTACATTAATCACCCTTTTTTCTCCTAACCTTCTAAATAAAATATTTCCTGTTGAATATCCTAAAATAGGCTTGCTATATTCCGACTGAATATTTTTTTGAACCTCTACCTTCCAATCCAACAGCCCAATAAAGTTAGGATAATCTTTATATAAATCGTATTCTAATATATATTTTACTTTACCATTTTCAACTACAGAATTAACTGAATCAATACTCACCTCTTCATCACTCTTAAACAAACCATCACCATTAATATCTAAATATAAAGCAAACTTTATATCTTCAAATCTCTCAAAGTCACTCACGACATTAAATGTCATTTTTCGTCTATCACGATTACCTAAATCGTCATCTAAATTATCACCTTCAGAAACTGTGGCTGAAATAATAGGTCGCTTAAAATCGATGCCGCGAGCTAAATAATTACGAATAATACTCTCTGATGATAGCGTTAAATATGAGTTTAGACTCTTAGTAGAGACAAGATTATCTTTAGTTACATCCCACAAACCACCAGCATTAAAATTACCAGCCAACTTAGTTCCATTCAACGACTTAATAGAAGAATCAATATAAACTAGTTGTCCCGAATCAATAAACTCTCTAATTTCTTCACTTTTTCTAATTGTTATATCATTCTCTAAGTTAACGTATTGATTATAAAGAAGCTGGTTATCAGCAGATATAGAGTTATCAACCCAATTTCCAATCACTATCACATCGTAGTATCCATTTAATTGTATTGTTTTTGCAATAAATTCTGACATTGTCATATGGTGAATTTCAGCTAGATAATTTGATCCATCTACATCTACAATAGTTGTTTCGATTCCTGTTTGAACTTTAGATGATCGATTGGTTAACTTAAAGCTATCTGCAGGCTCAATTTCTAATATTCTTATCGGTTCAGACATACTTCCCTGTACATGAAAGGTATGATTTATAATGTTATTCTCATAGTCAACTGTAATACTTACTTCTTCTTGCCCCTCTGCAACATAGCAACCATTGGGTAATTCTGTTATTTCTAAAAAATAATCTCCACTAGGAACTTCATCAAATAATAAATAATTATCCTCTATTTTATCTCCTTCTATAATATCAAAATTTTCATTTTCCCCATCGTTAGCTAATCTTAATTGAACTGAGACATATTCTGTGATATCTGTTCCATTTTGATCCACTATTGAGACCTTAACTTGACCTCGTTTAATTTTAATCGAAGTATCTGGTGATGTTTCACTTATATAATAAGGATCCCTATCTAAATTATAACTATACTGCCCTTGAAGACTATAATTTTTAAAATCATTACCATAGATTTCATAGGTATCTTTTATTAAAATTTCATATCCTTCTACCTGACTTTCATTAGAAACTTGAAAATAAAGTTCTGAATTAGCTAGATCCCCCCCTATAAATTCAAATACATTAGGTAAATTCCAACTATTTGCGATAGAAAATTTAATATTAGAATAATTCGGGTGATTTTTAGGAGGAGTAACTGTAACTACCGCTTCTACCTTATCCCCAATTAATGCTTGTTGTGGGACAAATTTAAAATCTATACTTAATAAGTTGGCTTGATTTTGATCATAAGGCGTAATATTAATCATTGGATTTGTTGGAGTTGCTCCTAAATATTCAACCTCGATTTGCGGATTTGATACACTTGAAACTTCAGCAATACTATTATCAATTGAATTTACTACTAAATCATTTTTAATCAAAGTAATAGTTAAAAGTATAACAAATAAGTTAATGACTCGATTATTACAGCAATACTTTCGTTTCTTCACCCCTACCTCTCCTTACTTTTTAAAATTTCTAAAAACGATATAATTATCAACACGATAATCTATGGTTTGAGATCCTCGTTTTGTACTTAAATTAATATTAAATTCCATGTATTCGGACTTCTTTAACTCTTCTTCGATTGATGGAATCACTTGAATACTTGAAACTTTCGAAGAAAGAACTCGCTCTTGCAAACTCCCTTCTCCTTCTAATTTTCGATATGTTAACGTAGAACCACTTAATGTAAATTTATAGGTATACTGGTTATCCTGAATGGTAATCGATTGGATTTCATCACTACCCTCTTTAAATTTAGCATCAATCACTCCACTTGAATTTAAGGCCACTTTCATTAATTGCGTTTGAATAAGTTGGCCCTCCATTTGCAATTCAGATTTCATATCAACCTTAGATAAAATTTTATTATTACTAATGGTCATCGTTGTGACAACCCCACCGACAATAACCATTATGGCCATTGCGATAATAACTTCAATAAGGGTTAATCCTCTTTTTTTGTTTAGTTTTTTCAATTTCTTCACCACTATTTCAGTAGTTGCCAACGACCGGCACGAATATAATCTTCAGCATAATACTTTGTCTTTATATCATCTAGGCCAATTCCATCCACAACTTCTACTTCTGTTGGATTGTGGTGAACTGAATCCACATTAAATATTTCCTTTAAATTTGTATAATTAACGGCAATGATTTGCTGAGTAACCTGCTTATCAAAGTTCAAACTAACGTCCCCATTTGTTTGGTTATTTTTATCGACATAAAGACTTCCTGCGGCGATAATATTTCCAGTAAAATCAACATTTCCTAATAATAAAATATCACCTTTGGTAATAATAAGAGCATTATGTACATTAGGAACAGTCTTTATTATACTCTGATTTGTATTCATATAAATAACATCATTTGTTCCATCTTCATTGGCTTTAATTATAATTAAGACTTGCTCATCACCATTTAAAATAACTTCACCATAATAATTGTTAAATTCTTTATTAAGGTTGCTAAATAAATCATGTTCAAACTTAATTTGATTAGCAACTGTTTTTAAAACCTTCCCATTTTGATAGGCAGATGGGGAAGATGGCATCCCCATATTGAAAACTTGAGATGCATACAGTTTACGCTTATCACTTAATAACTGCTCATCCTGCTCATTATAACCTAACGAGTTTAGTTTTGAAACCTGACCCTCACTAATCCAAGCTCCTACCGTATGAGTCTTAGTTGGATTTAATTTCACTCCACCATCTTTCAATTCCAAACTACCATCTATACTCGCATAAACAAAATACTGTGCCTTCTTATTTAGTGAGCTATCACCATCAATAACCTCAACTAATAATAGTGGATTATAATATTTCATCTGTACTCGATTTTCATAGCCTGGTAAAACCTCGCTATACGTCAAATAATTCCCTCTTATCGCAACTGATTCTCCTGTTTGGTAGCACTCATCTTTCGTATCAATATAGGCAACCCCTGATAAATAAGTTTCCTCAGCCACCTCAATCGTTGCACCATCACTATTAACAATCAAACTACTCGACTCTCTAACTGGATTTCCATCATTGCTCACTAAGTTCTTATCATTTAATCCATATAAATTAGTTGTATGTACTGTCGATTTTTTTCCACTCGGATCAGCTTGTACATTTACAGATAAATCATTATCTAATAAAATACTATCACTTACTGTTAAGGATGCATTTGTTGGAAGTGATACGATATTATCTTTTCCAACATAAACATTTCGAGCATATATATTACCTGTTTGCTTTTCATCTATCTTAGCTGTAACAAATATTTTTCCATTTTCATTTAAAGAAACAGTTTCATTTGTCATAATATTTCCTTGTAAGTTTAACTGCCCATTTTTAATGTTCAAACCATTTGTATATTTTTCATAAACAACTTCATTCGTATCAACGTGTAAACCTTTGACACGTAAATTACCAATGACATTAATATTTCCAGTCAATAAAGCATTTCCATCAATATTAACAACACTGTCAATAAAAATGGGATAATTTTCAATTGAAACTGTAGTGAAATTTTCTTTAATAGCTCCCTGATAAGTTGGAACATTGATACTATATTTAACACTTACTTGACGTTCATTACTTTGAGTGACCTGAGTAGAGGAAGTAAAATCAGATGTAAAGGTAAATATAAACTTTAAATCCTTTCTATCCCTATCTACATGAATAGCTAACTGGTCACTTGAACTAAAGTCAAAATCTTGAAAAACAACCTTATCATCCTTAAAAGCTGGATATTGTTGTTGACTCAAACAATACTCTAAAATTCCATCTATTTTTGTACCATTCTTATCTCCAGGTAATGTTTCGGATTCAAATACACTAATAAAAGCGTCTTGAAATACTTCATTCATCTTCTCTTGTGAGTCATCTAAGGCTAAATCATTATTATCTAACATAGCCTCGACAGCCTGATTCGAAACCTCCACCGCATAATCAAATACTTTGACTAATACATTGTAAGCCATATTTAAACCTGACTCTGCACCATATAGATTAGCAACCTTTTTACTCTCATTAACTTTCATCTTATAATCATTGGCCACAACCGTTAAAGAAACGGCTGCCACTGCGATAATAACTGTGGTAAAAATTGTGACGCTTAACATAGCCGAACCTTTTTTCTTTTTCACTACTCTCCCCCCTGTCCAAGTTCGTATATATTTAAGTTAGTGACAGTATTTCCTTTAAATAAAATTCCATCTACTTTAGGTGTGGTAATCGTAACATTGATTTCATATAAATCTTTAATGGATTCAATCATTGACTCATCTTCATCTAACAAAATATCTGGCATCTTTGTTAAATAACTAACCGATAAATCACCACTTTCTTTTTTAAACTTCACATTTTTAGTTGCATTAGCATCAAACTGAACATAAATCTTTACTCCTGAATTATTATGATTAACAACTGGAACTTCATATGTTTCTGTCACACAGCCGTTAATAGAAATTGAAATATAATCTTGATATGGTGTCGTCACACATTGTACGTTACTACACAATTTTACAACATTTGAATCTTCAATGATTAATGTCCATAAGTCCGACGTTAATTGATTAACGCTCAGTTGATTTCCTTCGGCTTCGGTTATAGTAAATTGTGGGCTTTTCATCAAATCATTAGTTATTGAATCATGGCTATCTTCTAACTCGTTTTCAATTAAATTTCTTAAATCAATACTCAAATCAAATCCTTGCTTCGTCTTTCCAACTGTACTAATCAATCCTGATTCAATATCTTTTGAAAACGATAAATCTAAACCTAATGGTTTTAAAACACTTGAATCTTCTAACTCAATATTTCCTACTGTTCCTAAATACTCTAAAACACGCTGTCCCACAACTGTTGCTTGCTGGCTTAATTCTGTTTTTTGACTCATCTTAACATTTGTATTGACTGTTATAAAAATCGGAACTGATAAAATGGCCAAAAGGGCCACACTAATGATGACCTCAATTAGCGTAAGCCCCGGCTTTCTTTTTGTATTTCTTAAGATGTCTTTCATCATACTCACCTACTTATTCGTGACATTGATTGTAAATCCTTCACTAACGACTTTTACTCGTGGATTCGTTTGATCATCATCTTTAACTTCAACATTGACAACTAAATCAGTATTATTAATAATATTCAAATTAACTCCTACTGCATCAGTTACATCTGGACGACTCTCACTCATAACTTGAAACTCAATACTATCATTGATTGGAGTGAACTCCATGGCAGCTTCTTCTCCTTGTGGATACTTTCCTTGACTCGTCTCAAATTGATAATAATATTTATCATCCTGTTGTGTTAACGTAATTTTAACCGTTTCAACTTCATTTTTATCTGTGAATAAGTAGGATTCGCGTGTTTCATCCAATGCTTTCCCAATCGTCACCGATGGTAAATCAGAGGTTGATGAACGAACTAACATCATAAAGTCATACGCTTTTACTCCTGCAGCTAACAATTGTTCCATTGTTGAACTATATGCCCCACTCGCTGCTCCATTACTAAATGGCATCTCTTTCCCATATGTATTTTCTAATGTCCATGTTAAATAATCTTGATCTTGACCTTCTAACTTTGGAATCGCATAGAATTCTAAAGTCAGACTTCCTGACACTTCCGTATCATTTAACGGTGTTAAAGATAAGTTCGTAATGATTAAGTTATAATTCCATTCTTGAACGACATCAATAAAACTCTTCACATTTTCATAAGCACCTGTAAACGTTAAAGAAATACTCATCACTTCTGCTGTAGAAGTCGAAGTTACTAAATTAGATTGCGCATTACTTGCGTCCTCTTCTACTAAACTTCCTTCATTGGTTAAGGTATGATAGTCATTCGCTAATCCCGCCAAAGAGCTTTGTGGTGATTCATACGTTCCTCCAGTAAAAGGTTCAACGGCTTGCGCCGATACTTGAGAGAATCCAATCGTTGCTTGAATATTACTTTCATTGATTAATTCGTCTAATGCTAAAATAATTTTTTCTTGAATCAAGGTTGGATATAAAGCATTCGTTTTTCCAGCAATTCCCGCACTTAATTTAATAATTTTTTCTTTTCGTTTTTCTAGTGTCGCAATATTCTCCATCACTTGATCATAGCGTAGTTGAACATCAGATAGCTCTTGTTCAAGGCCTACAATTTCATCCTGTTTTGGAACGAATATAAATTGATAGTATAACACGGCAACTAATACGCAACTAACAGCAATTAATAAATTTTTCTCACGTTGACTAATTTTCATTACTGAGCACCTCCATTAATCGTACAACTTAAACTAAATGTATACGGTGCATCAGGTGAAATCGAACCAATATAAACATCTGAAATAAACGGTAATTGTTTAAGATTATATTGAACTTCTGCAATAGCGGTACGTATCTCTGAAGTTGCTTGCATCGTAATATTGGTATTAGTCAAACTGAGACTACTAAATGTCACCTCTGTTGGAATGGTTGAACTAATTTGATTTAATAAAGTCGTCGTCACAAAATCACGAGAATTTATATTATTGACTACAATAGTCACTTCTTGATCATATTGATTTAAAGCTTCAAGTATTTGATAAACACGATCAGATTCCGCAATTTTTTCAACAATACCAGGTGACGCTAACTCATCATTTAACTCATCAATTTTTTTATTTAATTGATACGTTTGAACTTGATTAAACGTCAATGTCCCTAAAATAAATAATCCAACCGCTCCTCCGAAAAGATAACCATAAAGGTTCTGACTCTTCTTATCGTGATTTTTTAATTGATACGTACTAAAAAAGTTAATATCTCGTTTCACACTTACACCCCCTTATAAACGAATCATGGCTCCAATCGCATTCGCGTATTCATGAACTTGAATTGAGCTATCTGAAAAATCAACATTATTTAATTCTTTGATTTGTGAAGTCAATATAGAAAGCTTTTCACTCATATAAGTTTCTAATCCATTAATATTTGAATATCCACCTAAAATAAAGACATGATCGATTTTATTACCAACTGATTTGTTACGATAAAATTGTAAAACACGCTCTAATTCATACATCATTTCATCGACTGATAAACGTAAAATTCGAGAAATCACTTCATCACCATTTAAATCAGCATGCTGTAAAGATGCCGCTGATTTTATTGACATATCTGGCAATTGATTTAATCGTTCATTGATTGTCATTCCACCAGATTTAATTAAACGTGTAAATTGAACATTTCCATTTGTAAAAATATTTAAATCAATTGATTGTGCCCCCATATCAACAAAAGCAACCGCACCTTTTGCATCTGTCACTTCATTTAATAGTTTTGAGTAATTAGCTAATTTCCCCAGTGAATTATAAGTTACATCTAAGGCATGCGGTTTCAAACCCACTTCTTTTAACACTTTATAATAAGTAGCTGCCAATTTTTCAGGGAATGTTACCACATTCAACTTTAAGCGAGGCTCACCATTCACTTCCACTTGATCTAAAATCACATACTGAATCAGATAATCCGAAAGATTAATCGGTAAGAACTGCTGAATCTCAAAACGAACTACCGTATCTAACTCATCTTCCTCAACAACAGGCACAAATAATTCACGATTAATAATCTGTGTAGAGTTTAACGTACAAATAGCATACTTGGCTTTCACCTTATGTTCCTTTAGAGCAGTCTCTAAATTTTTAATTAATAGCTTTTCATTAACAATACGCCCATCCTCAAGAACTCCCTGAGTCGGAACTTTAAGGTAATTCGTTACCTTCAGCTGTCCATTCACATAACGACCTTCAACTACCTTAATTGACTCACTTCCAAAATCAAACGAAATCACAGGCTTCATAAGTGACTTAGATTTCTTAACTTTTGATTGTTTTGGAGATGAACCAACTTTTTTCTTAAATAAATCATTAATATCCATCGTCAAAATCGACTTCAAATCAAACTTCTTCTCTTCCATAACTCTTCACTTCACCTCAACTCATACTCATATTTTTAAAAAGTGTAAAGCCGAAACTTTACACTTTAAATAAATTTTAGAATTTCTTAATATTGTATATCATCATGCGATTCATTTCCATATAAAACCTTATATCCCGTCGGTAAGGCATTACTTTGTGGAGCTGCTGTTGCATATCCTACAGCAATACTTCCTTCTAAATCAACAGAAATAATAAACTGAGCATCTGAATTTTGTTGTACAGCGGGAATTTGATCCACTAACCCTTCAACAGCACTATCATTCATAGCATAGTATTTAACCCCTTCTTCAGGTAGAGCAAAATTATCATCTGCTATCTCCGCTGCTACTAAACCATATAATGTACGAGCATTTGAAAGATCTGAATTTTCTTTTGCTTTTTTACTAACATTCCCGAATGCTGGGACTGCGATTGCTGCTAAGATTGCGATGATTGCGATTACGATAATTAATTCGATTAACGTGAATCCGCGTTTTTTGTTACGTTTGTTAAACATAATTCTCTCCTCCTAAAATAGAT
>JAUMTV010000085.1 GCA_030531025.1 Turicibacter sp. | reverse complement strand
TACAATTTTATAACAGGCTTGGATGTAAAGCCGCTTTAATACTAAGACAGACTATAGTCCAGCTAAAACTTTTACAATATGAAAAACTTATCTGGACTTATATTCATAAGTTAATATTCTTTCACTTTCATAGCTAGATAACATCAGAGATTTCAAATCAACGTCTTCTTTAATAAATTCTTGATACCATGCAATTTGATTAACAAATTCCCCAACATAGACTTCATCTCCTGCAATATTATAATCAAAAACAGCTATGGATTCATGTTGTTCATTAAAACGAACGTTATCTAAACCTAAGTCACCTTGAGTTGGCCCTTTAGGCAATGACTTCAAATCATTTTTTAACTCTTTCATTTTTTTCTCAAAGAGATCGGTCACTTTATTTAATAAAACTTCATCATAGTAACATTCTTTCAAACAATTAATCATCTCAATAAAGTATTGCTCTTTTTCAGAAATCTCATCATCACAATAATTCTTTTCAAAATCAACCGACCAAGCACTATCGTATCCGAATTGAAAATTAATATCCTCACTTATTCGATGAAGTTTTCCACAAAGTTTAGCTAAGCTCATACAATTAGCTTTCGTAAATTCACGTTCCTCTATGCCAGTTACATATATTTCTAACGTAAACAGTTGATTATTTTGTTTAAAATAATAGTCTTGATTATCAAATTGAATAATTTTTGAAAAGGGGCACCGTTTTGTCTCATAAGATCAACAAATTACCCCTGCTTATTTATTTTATTTTCATTTATCCATTCTTGCATAATTTCTTTTAAAACAAGTCGCTCTTGTTTCCCATTTAAAAGGTAAACACTACTATGCTTTTCAGCATTGTCTAGTTCTTTAAATTGTTCATCTACTATTAGGTCTAAGTGCTCTAAATAACGTAAATTTTCTTTCATTCTCTTTCCTCCCTACTTACTAACCTGAATATCATACCATATATCACCAATAGGGAAGAATAAAAAAAACTCTCCTTTGGTACCCTTACTCACATAAAACTAAATGCTTAAGGCTGCTACATTCCTGTCCTGACCTGGTTCACACCGTCCTATTGAATAAGGGTACCAAAAGAGAGTTTCAATTGATACACGTTTAGTATATCAATTTACCTCTTTGTTGTCAATACGATGTTGCTTTTTTTTCTGTCTTAATTCTCTGAAAAAATCTGACAATAGTTGTCCACACTCTTCTTCTAAGACTCCTGAAACAACTTCACATTGATGATTGAATTTGGATTCATCCAGTAAGTTATATATTGTGCCACAGCATCCACCTTTAGGATCTTTTGCCCCATAAACAACTGTTGGAATACGGGATTGAACAATTGCTCCAGCACACATCGGACAAGGTTCGAGCGTAACATACATTGTACAGTCTTCTAGGCGCCAAGATCCTACAACCTCATTTGCCTGTGTAATAACAAGCATTTCGGCATGGGCATTTGAAAGCTGAATTTTTTCACGTAAATTGTGGGCTCTTGCGATAATTTGGCCATCTTTGACGATAACAGCACCAATGGGCACTTCTCCAATTGCTTTGGCTTTGTTGGCTTCTTCGATGGCTTGTTGCATAAATAAGATGTGCTCCATAATAATCACCTGTTATTTGTTCTTTTTTAATTTATTCTATGATAAAATAGGGATGTTATCAAGACTAAGTCATAAGGAAAGTCTGAGGTGAGGATAATGGCTAAAACATTTATGCTAAATGTGGAAAATTTAAGCTCAAATGAAGATGTAGAAAAAATCAAAGCTTATTTTGATACAAACTTAGAGGGTGTGGAAAAGTTAGATATTAACCTTTCTTTAAAATTAGTTTCTGTTCGTTATAATGAAGGGATTGGTTCCCCGAAATATATTTTAGATGCATTTAATCGCTTAGGTTATACAGTTCGTTAAGGCGAACTTCTTTTTTTATATTTAGGCTCTGTTTTAGATATGTGTTGATGACTCCAACTGTTGATCTCATGACCTTTTACGGATAGTACGAGTAGTTAATTCATCGTGAAGTTTATTATTTTAATTAAATATCAACATTCTTTTAAAACACAGCCTATATTTAAAAACTTTAAGAGGTGTTCACATGTCACAAAATAAACCTTTTTTCATCGCTGTCGAAGGTCCAATCGGAGTAGGTAAAACATCACTATCATCGTTATTATCAGAACATTTTTCTTATCACCTTTTAAAAGAGATTGTGTATGAAAATCCATTCTTAGATAAGTTTTATGATGATATTGATGAATGGGCGTTTCAAACAGAGATGTTTTTCTTAACAAATCGTTATAAGCAATTATCAGATATTCAAAAACATTATTTAAATCATAATCAATCCGTTATTTCAGATTATCATTTGTTTAAAAATGTGTTATTCAGTAAGATGACACTTGATGAATATAACTTTAAAAAATACTATCAAATTTATCAAATTTTAGAAGAAGATCTTCCAAAACCAAATGTGATTATTGTCTTAAATGCTAGTCTTGAAACCATTTTGACGCGTATTAAAAAACGTAATCGCCACTTTGAACAAAATATCGATCCTAACTACTTACAAACACTTATTGATTCATATCATGACTATACGTTATTAATGAAGCAAACACATGAAGATATCCCAATTATCGAGATTAATGGGGATGAGTTAGACTTTGTAAAAAATCATAAAGATTTATTACTGATTATAAAAAAGATTAAACATGCACTAAAAAGAAACTAATTCTTTTAATTAATATTCATCTAAAAGAGGTTATCTGTGGATAACCTCTTTTTATTCTATTCATGCTCCCAATCATCTATTCTAATAGATGTTCTTATTGACTATAAATAAAAAGGCGAAGGTTCCTCCGCCATTTCTATTCTTATTTTTTTAATACGTCTTTCATTCTCTCAAATGTTTCAACACTGATAACATGCTCAATACGGCAGGCATCTTTATCAGCTAATTCCTCATCAATTTGTAAGGTTTGAATTAAAAATTCTTTAATGAGACAATGACGTTCATAAATAGCTGTTGCTTTCTCATGACCGATCTCAGTTAAATTAATTTGACCATTTTTCTCAATTGTAATAAGTCCTGCCTTTTTTAAAATTCCCATGGCACGACTAATACTTGGCTTTGAATAGTTTAATTCGTTAGCAATGTCAATGGAGCGAACAGAACCATTTTTCTGACTTAAAATCAATATCGTTTCTAAGTAGTTTTCACCCGATTCTTGTAGTTTCATATGCCCACCCTATTCTTAAATCTAAATATAGTTAATCTTATCATAGTTTGCTTATTTCATTCAACTTTTATACTTTTATTTAATATATATTGACAAAATTGGATAAAAATGTAATTCTATAAGTATCAGTTAGCTTTAGCTAACCTTCTTACAAATCGTTTTAGCTAAGTCTAACGAAAAGGAGGATGTTATGATGCCCTTAACAATGATTGATATTGGAGAATCAGTCTTAATTAAGAAAATTAGTGGAAAAGATGAAACGAAACGATTTTTAGAAAGCCTTGGCTTTATTGTTGGGAGTGAAATCACGATTATTTCAAAGTTTGGACAAAATTTTATTATTAATGTAAAAGATACGCGTGTAGCCCTCGATCATACGATGGCAAAACGTATTTTTGTATAAAGGAGTGATATAAGATGAAAACATTAAAAGATGTGAAAATTGGAGAAACAGTAACGGTGACAAAGTTGAATGGCACAGGACCACTGAAACGTCGCATTATGGATATGGGCGTGACAAAAGGAGCAAATATTTATATTCGCAAAGTCGCTCCTCTGGGTGATCCAATTGAAGTGACTATTCGAGGATATGAATTATCACTTCGAAAGTCTGACGCTGAACACATTATTGTAGAATAATCACATTTGTTTAATATATTATTGATAATAAAAATCATTAACAAAATGATTTAAAGGGGGAGACTTTTATGTCCATGATAATTGCTTTAGTTGGTAATCCAAACTGTGGAAAAACAACTATATTTAATGCATTAACAGGAAGTAATCAATATGTAGGAAATTGGCCTGGGGTTACAGTAGAGAAAAAAGAAGGCTATTTAAAAGGAAATAAAGATATAAAAATTGTTGATTTACCTGGAATTTACTCTCTTTCACCTTATACACCTGAAGAAATTATTACGCGTGATTTTTTAATGAATCAAAAGCCAGATGTCATCTTAAATATTGTTGATGCTTCTAATATTGAACGTAATCTCTATTTAACGACTCAATTAATGGAAACTAATATTCCAATGGTGATCGCTTTAAACATGATGGACATCACAACAAAAAACGGAACAACCATTCAAACTTCAAACTTATCATACTATCTCGGATGTCCCGTTATAGAGACAACAGCATTAAAACAAAAAGGATTAAAAGCATTAGTTGATGCCATATTATCGACAAAGAAAACACCTAATCTTCCAACATTCAATCCTGAAATTGAAGTCATGCTAAAAGAGATGGAGCATTTATTAACTGGAATTGTTTTTGAATCAGTTGCTCGCTGGTATAGCATCAAATTATTCGAGCGAGACGAACGCGTAATGACGCAATTAGCATTACCTGAAGCGATAAAAACAGAATTTGATTTAATGACAACGTCATGTGAAGAACACTTTGAGGATGATAGCGAAAGTATTATTACAATTGAACGTTATGACTATATTGGAAAGATCGTGTCAGATTGTGTGAAAAAATCAATTCAATCAGGATTAACAACATCAGATAAAATTGATCAAATTTTAACGAATCGTTGGTTAGCCCTTCCTATTTTCGCACTCATTATGTGGGGAATCTATTATATTTCGATTACTTCTATTGGAACGATTGCAACAGATTGGATTAACGATACGTTCTTCGGTGAATTTATTCAAGGAAATGTGGCGACATTCTTAGAAAGCATTAATACTGCGGATTGGTTAATTGGATTAATTGTAGATGGAATTATTGGTGGGGTCGGTGCTGTTTTAGGATTTGTTCCACAAATCATGATTTTATTTCTATTAATTTCAATCTTAGAAGATTGTGGGTATATGGCTCGTGTTGCCTTTATTATGGACCGAATTTTTAGAAAATTTGGCTTATCAGGAAAATCATTTATTCCAATGTTAATTGGATCTGGTTGCAGTGTTCCTGCTGTCATGGCGAGTCGTACCATTGAAAATGAAAAAGATCGTCGTATGACGATTATGTTAACTCCATTTATTCCATGTGGAGCAAAACTTCCGGTATTCGCCCTAATGACTGGTGCCTTCTTCCCTAATGATTCATGGGTAGCCCCTTCAATGTATTTTTTAGGAATTGCGATGGTCATTCTTTCTGGAATTATCTTAAAACGTACTCCTTTATTCGCTGGCGATCCTGCTCCATTTATTATGGAACTTCCACAATACCATGTCCCTAGCTTTAAAGGTGTAATTATTCACATGTGGGATCGTGCAAAAGCCTTTATTTATAAAGCCGGAACTATTATTTTCGTCGCTTCTGGCGTAGTTTGGTTCTTACAATCTTTCAACTGGTCGTTTGAAATGGTCGACGCGAATGAAAGTATTTTAGCTTCTATCGGACAAATCATTGCTCCAATTTTTGCTCCTTTAGGATTTGGAAACTGGCAGGCCGCAGTTGCAACTGTAACAGGATTTTTAGCAAAAGAAAATGTCGTTGCAACTTTCGGTATCTTATTTGGTTTAGGAGAAGAAATGACAGAAGAATCAACTGAGTTATTAGGAAGTATGCCTGCTTTATTTACTCAATTAAGTGCCTATTCTTTTATGGCCTTCACATTACTTGCTGCTCCATGTTTTGCAGCGATCGGTGCGATTAAACGTGAAATGATGTCTTGGAAATGGACATGGATTGCTATTGGTTATCAAACAGGACTTGCTTATCTGGTGGCACTTATTATTTATCAAGGTGGAACGTTCATTGCAGCTCACCATATTTCTACTTCAACCATTATTATTTGTTTAATTGTTTTACTCGCTTTAACTTTAGCGATTCGAAAAATTTTACATGATAAAAAATCAAATAGCTGTGGATGTGGATGTTCAGGCTGTGGCAAAGCAACAGCTTGCCATAAATAAAAAAAGGAGCTGACGATCAGCTCCTTTTTTGTACCCTACTATTATCGCGATAATATTTTTTTACAAAGAATAAAAAAAAAATCACACATAATGTGTGAATTATTATCTTGTTATGGCGGAGGAAGAGGGATTCGAACCCCCGCGACGCTTTCACGCCCTGTCGGTTTTCAAGACCGATCCCTTCAGCCGGACTTGGGTATTCCTCCGTATCAACAATATAGATTATATCGATTTATAACTATATTGTCAATAATATTTATGACTTTTTTTATTTTTTTAATCCTAAATTATTTGGACGGTCTTTTATTTCATGACAATGACGACAACGTGGCTCATAAGCTTCTTTTGCTCCGACTTGAATAATTGGATCAAAATATGAAGCAGGTTGTCCATTAATCAGGCGTTGTGAGCGTGTTGCAGGTGCTCCACACACACTACAAATTGATGTTAATTTAGTGACAAATTCTGCTTTTGTTAGTAAAGTTGGCATTGTTCCAAATGGCTCTCCACGGAAATCTTTATCAAGTCCTGCAACAATAACACGAATTCCTTTATCAGCTAAATATTCTACAACCTCAACAATATTCTCTTCAAAAAATTGAACTTCATCGATTGCAACTGCGTATGTATCCTCTTTTATATAATCTAAAATTTCAACTGGGTGTTCAATTGCGATTGACGGCATTTTTAATCCACTATGTGATACAACTTCATCTTCACTATAGCGATTATCAATAACTGGTTTGAATAAGCAATATGGACGTCGAGCAAAATCTAATCGTTTTAAACGGCGGATTAATTCCTCAGTTTTTCCTGCATACATACTACCACAAATTGCTTCTACCCAGCCTTCTTGTCGAACATCATACATTCTATGAAACCACCTTTCAGTCTATCTTACACTTCTCTTTTTTATCTAGCAAAAATCGAACAGCTTGATAATTATAACAGATAGTTCTTTTCAGATTCAAGCGAACAGTTTAATTTCCAAACTATTTCCCAAAGCCATAAAAAAAGACGATAAAATCAATTATGATTTAATCGTCTTTTCTTTTTTTCGACTACATCCTTGTTGAATAGATAAACTATTTGTACTTGGATTTAAAGTCACATAAGCACCTAATGGTAACGTAATAAGTGGATTGCAATGTCCACTTGGAATGTTATAAGCCACTGGTTTATGACAATCTCTAAACGTGCGTTTTAATAATGTATGTGTTTCTTTTTTATCATAAACGTTAAAGTCACCTAAAATAATTCCTGCTGCATCATTTACCTTTCCACTATAAATTAATTGAGTTAATAGCCGATCAACAGCATAGACTGGTTCATTTACTTCCTCAATAAATAAAATTTTTCCTCGTGTATCAATTTCATATGGGGTTCCAAGCGTTGAACAAATGATAGTTAAGTTACCACCAATTAAAATTCCTGAAGCGGGACATACTTCTTGATTATAATACGGGACATCAATCATATCAAAGTCCGTTTCGCCCATAATGGTTTCAAGGAAATGCTCTGTCGTTGTTTCATTTTGGAGGAGAAGATCTTTTAACATCGGTCCGTGATAAGTAATTAAATGATGATATTGATTCAAAAATAGATGAAGGTATGTAATATCGCTATATCCAATCAATGGTTTCGGATAATTCTCAAATTTAAAATTTTTAAAATACGGAATGATGCGATTACAGCCATAGCCTCCTCGCATACATAAAATTGCTTCTACTTCATCATCTGCAAACATCATCATAATGTCTTCGGCACGTTGACGATCAGATAATCCAGCTAAATATCCTTTACGTTCAAAGCAACTTGGAGCAATGATGACATCAAAACCCATTTCTTTTAAAAGTTCTTCTCCTCTAAATACTGTTTCAATTTCTAACGGACCTGAAGGTGCTACAATAGCTATTTTCCCTCCCATTTTTAACGGTTTTGGTTCAATCATGCCCTCTTTTCCCCCTCTATGATTCTAATAAATGAAGTGTGGATAACACTTGTAAACAGATGCCAATTTTGATGGCTTCTTCATCAATATTAAAGGTATCTTCATGTAAATTGGCTTGAATCCCCTTCTCTGGATTAGAAGTTCCTAAACTATAAAAACAAGATGGGACCGCCTCCGCAAAATATGCAAAGTCTTCAACACCAAGACTCGGATGTTCAAAAATAATAATTTTATCTTCACCTAAAAATTTTGTTGCTGTATGAATCACAGAATCAGTAATCGCATGAGCATTAATTAGCGGTGCATATCCTTCTTCAATTGTTACGTCAGCACTTCCCCCAAAGGCTTTAGCAGTATTTTCTGTTACTTCAACAATTCTTTTTTTCATAAAAGCTCGTGTCGTTTGATCAAGTGTCCGTAACGTTCCTCGAACTGTGACTTTATTACAAACGATATTTCCTGCACTTCCACCTTCAATAATCCCTAAACTTAAGACAGCTGATTCAAAAGGTGATAAATTTCTACTTACTAAACTTTGTAATGCTGTAATCGTATGCGCCGCGATTAAAATGGCATCAATCCCATCTTGTGGATAGGCTCCATGAGCTTGTTTCCCATGAATCGTTAACGTAATCGTATCACTTGCTGCATGACACTTCCCATAATGAAACCCTACTTCACCAACATTTAAAGTTGGACGAACATGAAGACCTAACACATGATTGACTTTTGGATTTTCCATACATCCCGCTTCAATCATTCGTTTTGCTCCCCCCACTGTTTCTTCAGCGGGTTGAAAAAATAATTTAACGTTCCCTTTATATTCACTTTCAAGTTGCTTAAGTACATAAGCAGCGCCAAGTAAAATGGTTGTATGAACATCATGCCCACAGGCATGCATTTTTCCAGGATATAAAGAGGCATATGGGGCCCCCGTTTTCTCTTCAATTGGAAGAGCATCCATATCTGCTCTTAATCCAATGGTTTTCTCTCCTTGTTTTCCTTCGATTAAACCAACAATTGCAGTCTCTCCAATTAATTGTGTTACTTTTATATTCCACTGTTTTAGATAGTCTAAAACTAAAGCTGAAGTCCGATATTCTTCTAAACCAAGTTCAGGATGTTGATGTAAATCTCGTCGAATATTTACAAGTTGTGGGTAAATTTTTTCAACCATCTCTTGCACCCTTTGATACATATTTAATCCTCCTATCTAATAAGATAATTCATTATATGATAGAGATCCTTTAAAAAATGTATAGTCGACTAAATATTTTTAATGTATGACAAAATAAAAAAGTAGAAAACCTTAGCGATTTTCTACTTTTTCTTTAACTAAACTTATAGCATTTTCCTTATCCACAGGACGTGAGAAGTAATATCCTTGAATCGTATCAATCTCCATTGATTTTAAGATGTCTAGCTCATCTTTCACTTCAACACCTTCAGCTACGACTGGCAAATCTAATGAATGGGCAATATTAATAATTAAACGAACAAGATCTTTAAATTCTTCTTGTTTTCCCATTCCTTGAATAAAACTACGATCAATTTTCACTTTGGATAATGGTAAATGGATTAAATAATTCAAGGATGAATATCCTGTTCCAAAATCATCAAGTGAAATCGTAATTCCTAAATCTTTTAATTGAAGAATTTTAGTCATATTTTCATTGATATTTTCCATTAATACAGTTTCTGTAATTTCAATGCCAATATAAGCTGGATTTACATTCGCCTGTTTAATAAGTGACTTCAAGTTATCCACAAAATTATCATTCATAATGGATAGCGCTGATATATTAATAGAGACAACGATTGTCTTTTCACGATGTTGATTAATTTGATTAGCAAAAGCACATGCCTGAAGAAAAACATAATTACTCACTTCATCAATTAAGCGAAGCTCTTCAATCAGTCGAATAATTTCATCCACTGGAATATGTTTATAATTTGGATGATTCCATCTAAACAGTGCCTCAAATCCAACTAATTCTTTTTCAACTGTATATTGAGGTTGATAATAAAGTTCAATTTCATGATTTTGAATAGCTTGTCGTAAATCATATTCCATCTGTAAATTAAATAAACGCTCTTTTTCTAAGTCGTCCGTATAAATAACATATTGGTTTTTCCCTTTTTCCTTTGCTTTATATAACGCTAAATCTCCTTTTAAAAGCAACGTCTCCACATCAATTGATGACATCTCATCTTTCACGACTCCAATACTTACAGAAATAATATTAGCTTGTTCTCCTTTACTAAATTCCATTCTCATTTCATCTAACAGGGAATTTAATTTTTTCATAAGTACATCATCCTTCATTTGTTCCCAAACAGCAATAAATTCATCTCCACCAATTCGAGCAACAAAAGCATCATCACAAATTTTTGCAAGCTTTTCTGCAATCACAATTAAAGCCTGATCCCCTGACCAAAGCTATCATTTAATTTTTTAAAGTTATCTAAGTCAATAAACATAACCGTCAACGGAATATTCTTTTGAGCTAATTCTTCTTGAAAATAATGATATAAACTACGTCTATTTTGTAAATGAGTTGAAAAATCCGTATATGCTAGTTTTTTGATATGTTCTTGCGTTCGTATCACATCTGTTATATCTCGAATGACTCCGACAATCCCAATGACCTTTTGAGAAATATCAAAAACTGGTGCTTTATAAATTTCAAGCATACGTTCTGTTCCATTGATACATAACTTTCGATTAAAGACATGACTTTCTTGTGAAGTAATAACGAGTTGGTCTTCAGCTTCAGCTTCCTTATTTAATTCATGACCGTAACTTAAATTCCCAATAATTTCTTCACGTGGTAAGCCACAGAATTTTGAAAAATTCGTATTTGTATCAATGTAATATCCCTCTGTATCTTTTAGAAAAACTGAAAATGGAATATTCTCTAAAATAATTGAAAGCTTCGTATCTTTATTCTTTAATTCAGTAATATCACGAGCAATCCCAATCGTTCCAATGACATCTCCCATTTCGTCCATGACTGGTGCTTTATAAATATTAAATTGTCGATATCCCTTTTTACCAGGAATAATTTCATCAAACATAATTTGACGACGTTCATTCATAACAATTAAATCGAATTCTCGACAACGTTCACCGATTTGTCCATCCCAAACAAACTGATCATCTCGACCATGAATCGTTTCATCATCTTTTCCTGAATGTTCTCTAAACTCACGGTTAACCGTAATATAGTGACTATTTTTATCTTTAAACCAGGCCATATACGGGGTATTGTTCAATAACGCATCAAATTGTAATTCTTTCTTTTTAGACATTTTAAAAGCATCAATTAAATTTAAATTATTTTGAATTCGAAGCTTCAACATTTCTTTTGTATAAGGTTTAATAATATAATCTGAAATTCCTACTTCAATAAGTTGGTTTAATTTACTTCTGAGTTTATCTTCAAAACTAATTAAAATAGGAATTTGCCTTGAAATGTAATGCTTAATATATTGAATAATCTCTACCGATTCTTTTAGATCACTATTATCTATAATGATTAAATCATATGCTCTCTTTTCAACTTCTTGATAATGCTGATAAGTATAACAATATAAATCAATCTGTTTCTGATCAACAATAAAATCATTTAACATCGTCTCTATTTCATCTGTTTGACTTAAAATTAACACTTTGATTTCTTTATGATTCATACGTCTTCCTCTTTTTTATTGATTTCTGTTTCTATTATAAATAAAATTGAGTTTCAAGAGAACGTTTCAAATCAAAAAGCGAAAAAAAAGACGAAATTTTCCTTCGTCTTCATTAATTATGAGAGGTATAGCATAAAATAGCATCACATAAAAATTGAGCCGCCCCTGGGCAAACAGCGTCATCATAATACGAAGTAAATCGTTCATCAGCGACATACATCTGAGCTAACCCTGCATGGGCTTCTTTACTATAACTTGACCATGTATAAGTTAGCCAACGGTGATGCATCTTCGCCACTTCTTGTGCTAAGACTCCTTGAGGGTCGTTACTTTGCATAGCTATACTTAATTTTTCTAATATGTCTTCACCAAGCTGTTTCATTTCATTAAAGGCTTCTTCACTTAAATTAGCAAATTGTTTATTGGATGCTTCTATCTTTTTATTACCATATGTTTGACGAAGTTCATCACCATATTTTTGCTCATTTTCTTTTAGTAATTGTTGTTTTAAACCTTTAAATTTGTCCTGATTACTCATTTTTTTCTCTCCTTTTTTAGAGGCAATCGTTAATTGAACATTTTCAATAATTAAGTCTAATTGCGCTCTTTTTTCAAGAAGTTTGTGATAGTGCTGATTTAAAGCTTTTAGTTCATCATAGGACGGATCTAATAGAATTTGTTTAATTTCATCAATTCCTACATCAAGCGTTCGATAAAATAAAATCTGTTGTAATCGATCCACTTCTTTTGGTCCGTAAATTCGATAACCGGATGAACTAAGACGTGCAGGCTTTAAAAGTCCAACTTCGTCATAATATCGTAATGTTCGTGTGCTAATACCTGCTAGCTGGGCTAATTTCTGGATTGTATATTCCATCATCATCACTCCTTGTACGTTTATCATAATCGTTAACGTAACGTGAAGGTCAATCCTATTGTTCAAAAAAAACTGACTTTAGAATGAAAGACAGTTTTTAACGTAAAGTCGTTAATCATTCATAGACTTCTTCTTTTTAAATATTACTAATATGAATTCCAAAGCTAATTACTAAGACTTTTTTTATTATTTAGCCAGTGTAAGAGCTACTCGTTGAGCAAATTTCATCTTCTTTATGTCCTAGTACGGTAAGTAGTGATACTGATGACGTGTGAATAGATGAATCATGGACTAATGAAACTATGTCAGTCCAGATAAGTTTTTTACATCGTAAAAAACTTATAAGCCCTACTAATGGAGGA
>JAUMTV010000084.1 GCA_030531025.1 Turicibacter sp. | reverse complement strand
GGGTCACCTACCATTTTCGAAGAAAATGTATCTACCACTAGTAGGGTATGGGTCACCTACCATTTTCGAAGAAAATGTATCTACCGCTAGTAGGGCTTAAATTTTCTATGAAGAAAATTTATCTGGACTTATATATTAACGTGACAAGCTGGCTAAATACTCGATTATATTTGGATCATAATGTGAGAAAAATGAACTTTCTTTTTTATCTAACTCAGCAATCATCTGCATTTCTTGTTCACTTAATTCAAAATCAAAAATATTAATATTTTCTTCCATACGTGATTTACGTGTCGATTTAGCTAAGACAACAATGCCACGTTGTGTTAACCATCTTAAAATCACTTGTGCCACCGTCTTATTGTAACGATTTCCAATTTCTTTTAATAATGGTTGATTAAACATATCATTTCTCCCTTCAGCAAATGGTGCCCAGGCTTGCATTTGAACTTGATATTTTGTCATCACTTTTTCTGCTTCTTTTTGTTGATGAAAAACATTTACTTCCACTTGATTCACTGCTGGAACAACCTCATTAAATAAACAAATATCCACTAATCGATCAGGATAGAAATTGCTGACTCCAATGGCCTTAATTTTTCCTTCTTTATAAAGCTCTTCCATAGCTCGATAAGTTCCGTAATAATCTCCAACTGGTTGATGAATTAAAACTAAATCAAGGTAATCTAATTGCATTTTCTTTAACGACTCTTCAATTGATCCCTTTGCTTTTTCATAGCCTGCATTTGAAATCCAAACCTTTGTCGTAATAAATAATTCCTCACGAGGAACAGATGTTTTTTGAATTGCTCGGCCAACCGCTTCTTCATTTCCATAGGCTTGAGCAGTATCAATTAATCGATACCCGACTTCAATAGCATCTAAAACCGCACGTTCACATTCCTCTAAATCTGGAATTTGAAAAACCCCAAACCCTGCTATTGGCATCTTTATTCCATTGTTTAACATAACATCTTTCATTTTCATTCCTTCTTTCTTTTGAAAATAGTTTTTTATTTTAATTTTTCCTCTTCAAACTTTAAAATTTTGTCTTCATAACCTTCAATTTTATAATCTAAAAAAGATAGTGTTTGTTGAATATCACTCGCTTTTTTTCTAATTTGATCACGCTGTTCTAGTAAAATTGCTTTTCGTAAATGCAAGGTCGAAGGACCTTTTCGATACAATGAAACATACTCAATTAATGCTTCAATTGAAACCCCAGCCTGACGCATGCTCTTAATATAAAACACCCAATTACAATCCATTTCTGTATATTCACGATATCCTTTTGAATTTCTTTTAATTGGCGGAAGAAGTCCAATCTTCTCATAATAACGTAAGGTGTCAATTGAAATATCATACTTTTTACTTACTTCTTTAATCGTCATTCCCTAACCTCTTCTACGTTCAATTTAAAACCAAATTTTACTTATCCTCTTAATTTCAACACAATAAATTAATTTTTCAATTTCTAACCTATATAGAAACAGAAATATATTTTACATTTTAAGAAACAGGCTTAGTTGATTAGTCTTTAATGCTCTCTTTTCAAACTAACTCCCAACATAAAACCTTTCTGTTGCACTCATGACGTGACATGAACTCTGCTTTCCCCCCTTAACTTTTATTGCATCATACTGCTATTATATAGCGTGAAGTGAACTCCATAGCAAGAGAAAAAGTTAATTTTTTCTAAAAAGTTACTTTACCGTATGTTGAAGCCCTCAAATATAAAAAAGACAGCATCCAAAGATACTGTCTAAATGGTTAGCGTTGTTTTTTACGATCTTGACGAACTAAGCGTACCACCGCTTCAACATGTGAAGTTTGTGGGAACATATCAACGGGTTGAACATAGTCCACACGATATTTTTTCGCTAATTCTTTTAAGTTTTTCGCAAGGGTTGATGGGTTACATGATACATAAACGATTGTTTTTGGTTGAACACGTTTTAACATTTCAATTAACTCTTCACCGAGTCCTGTACGAGGTGGATCGACAATCACGACATCCGGTTTAAATCCTTCATTCGCCCATTTTGGTACGATTTGCTCAGCTTTTCCAACTGCGTAGTAAGTGTTCGTTAATCCGTTTAATTTTGCATTTTCTTTAGCATCTGCAATCGCTTGACGCGTAATATCCACTCCGCGAACTTCGCTTGCCTTATCCGCTACCCACTGACCGATTGTTCCAACTCCACAATAAGCATCTACGACTTTTTCATTTCCTGTTAAAGCCGCTGCATACTTCACTTGGTTGTATAATTTAATCGTTTGTTCAGGGTTTAATTGATAGAACGCACGTGGTGATAAATTGAACTTAAAGCGTCCTAATTCATCTGAAATGAATTTTTCTCCCGCAATATGCTTCATCTCTTTACCGAAGATTTCATGCGTATCTTCGTTATTAATACTTAAATAAACAGACTTAACGTCTTTACAATACTTCATTAAATCTTTCGCTAATGCATTCATTTTCTTAAAGTCATTGTTTGCAAAAACGAAGGTTACTTGCATCTCACCTGTTTTAAATCCACGACGAACAACAATATAACGCGCTGTTCCTTTACGTGTTTTTGGGGCATAAGCAAAGACTTTATAATCATCTAATAAATCAACTGCGTGATTAATCACGGTATTAATTTCTTCATATTGAACGTCACAATCCGTCACATTCACAAGCTCTCGTGAATTCATACTATAAAGTCCAACCATGATTCCATCTTGATCATACCCAACTGGCATCTGTGCGCGATTACGGTAGTTATATGGATCTTTCATTCCGATTGTTGGACGAATATCACACTCATCTGGATCTAAATTCGTATAACGTTCAATCGCTTGTGTCACCGCGTCACGTTTAATACGAAGTTGCTCTTGGTAAGACATATGTTGTAATTGACATCCACCACATTGACCATACACTTCACATGAAGGTTGAACACGATGTCTAGATTTACGTTTTACACGTACGAGTTCCGCTTCCGCGTAACCACCCGCCACACGTGTACAAGTCGCAACAACTTCTTCACCGACTAGCGTGCCTGGAATAAAGACCGCTTGTTTTTTATAATAACCGATACCTTCTCCATTGATACCGATACGTTTAATCGTAACTAAAAATTCTTGACCAACCTTTAAAGGCGACATATTCATGTATTAAAACCTCCAATGCTTTCTTAAGCTATCCTTTATCTTACCACATTCCCTGTGATTTTACATCGAAATCCCTACATTTCACGACATATTTTGATTAGAAATTAAGTAAATTTCATAAATATTGCTTGACTATTTATTAAAAGGTGATAGAATAATGTTTAATTGAATATGTCTCTTGTTCTCTTTGATGAGTTAGAGGTGCGTGTCCAATGAGTAGGAGTTTTGAGAGTGACGTCGATGACAAATTCCAAAAGGTGTCCACGCCGAAGTCTTGTTTGTGTCAACCAAACAGGTACTGGTGTTACATTGAAGAAATGTAACACTGTCACTACAAATGTAGTGGAGGACTAATGATCGGAGAGTTAAATGATATACTTGCACCTATTGTCTACAAATTTAGACTTTTTAGAGCCATGTATGAGTTTAACTCAACGTGGCTCTTTTTTCTTTATCAAAAGAACAATATCTTATTCAATTCCATCAATAATCGAGGAGTGAATAATTATGATTGGAACGATCTATGCATTAATTCCAGCACTCTTAACGATTGCCCTTGTTATTTTCACACGCCGTGTCGTGTTATCACTTAGTGTGGGTGCGATCTCTGCTGCTTTTATTTTAGCCAACTTCAATGTTTTTCAAACATTACACACATTAGTAAGCACGTTTTTAAATCTGATTTTTGAAGAAAACGGATTGCTTGGTTTTTTAAACGATTGGAATCTATCCATTATCTTTTTCTTATTAGCACTCGGTGCGATTACGGCTTATATCGTTTTATCAGGTGGTGCTTCTGCGTTTACTAAAGCCATTATTAAACGTGTAAAATCACGTGAAGGCGTTCAGTATACGTCAGCTATTCTTGGGATTTTAATTTTCATAGATGACTACTTCAATGCACTTGTCGTTGGAAATGTCTCGAAACCGTTAGCAAAAGAACAAAATATTTCACGTGTCCGTTTAGCGTATATTGTCGATTCAACGTCGGCTCCAATTTGTGTCATCTCTCCGATTTCAAGTTGGGCAACCGGAATTATGGGATCGATGGCTGTGATCTTTGCAAGTACAGGCGCAACTTATAACACATTCTCAGCTTTCTTACAGACGATTCCTTATCATTTTTATGTGATCACTTGTGTCATTATGGTCTTTGTTGTTATTAAGTATAACTTAAATCTTGGATCGATGAAAAAGTATGAACAAGATGCTATTAATGGACACGACAGTTCTTTAACGAGTGCTGAAGTGGCAAATGCTCACGCATCTGACGTGGAGTCATCAAAAGGAACGGTATGGGATTTAATTATCCCGATCTTGACTTTAATTATCGTCACAGTGTTAACGATGACGTATACGGGCTATGTAGGTGCAATAAGTAGTGAATCTGAATTCAACTTATTCTTTGCGATTTTAGATAACATTAATTTATCAACATCACTACGCTTCGGTGGAGCAGCGGGACTAATCGTATCTATGGTATTAGCTTATCGCCATGTTTCAAATGGTGAGGTTACACAAAACCAATACATTCGTGCTTTCTTCTTTGGAATGAAGTCGATGGTTGGAGCGATTGTTATTTTATTATTAGCATGGACAATCTGTGATTTAGTTGGAGCCCTTGATGCGGGTGGCTACTTAGCGTCTATTATTATGTCAGCTAATATTAATCCTAACTTTATTCCTGTCGTGATGTTTATTGTTGCAAGCTTTATGGCTTTTGCAACCGGAACATCATGGGGATCATTTGGAATTTTACTTCCAATTGCTGGGTCAGTCGCTGCTGCTATTGATATGAATTTAATGATTCCAGTCATGGCCGCTGTCTTATCAGGTGCGATTTTCGGAGATCACGCCTCTCCAATTTCAGATACAACGTTATTATCCGCAACCGGATCTGGATGTGACTTAGCGGCACACTTTAACTCACAATTACCTTATGCGATTTTATCAGCTATTATTGCATCACTTGGATACATTGCATTTGGCTTAACTGAAAGTTTATTGATGGCTTATCTTGTGATGTTCATCGGGATTATCGCAACAATCTTTTATGCAAAATCACAAAAATCAAAGGTGGAAAAAATCAAATAAATAAACAAAAGGAGCTAACAGCAGGGGGGAAACTGCTTGTTAGCTCCTTTTTTATATATTAAAGAGAGGTTGAGAGAATTGGAGAAGAAAGTCTAGAGAACTTTAGTACAAACCTAAAGTATAGTCCCACCATGAAAGACTATTAACTTGGGAGGTTATCTCTACACACCATCATTATAGGCACCCACTTTAAATCTTAAACAAAAATTTCAAATTTTTTAAAAAATATTTTTGAGCATTAACCATATCTTTGATTAAACGATTGGCAATTAACCCAATCTATCCAAGTGATTTGATAAATTATACTTTCGATTTTTCTATCTATATACATAGCGAAATATATTTCACATTCTAAGAAACAGGCTTAGTTAATCGATTGCTTTAATACTAAGACAGACTATAGTCCAGGGGTCACCTACCATGCGAAGCATGTTTCCTCCATTAGTAGGGCTTGGGTCACCTAGCAGTTTTACTTGTAAAACAATCGACCATTGCTAGGGATTTAAAAGTTTTCCGATATGAAAAACTTATCTGGACTTATATAATTTCTTCTTTCTAAATGAAGGCTTACTTCTAACCAAAACCATTCAACTTATAAAGGAACTTCCACTCTCTTCTTTTTCTAATACGATTAATAGTAAAAGTGTGATCAACAAATCATTCTTTAGTACTGTGATTTCCTCCTTAACCATATCAGATTGCATCTTGATATAACAAAAAAGCCCTCGAGAGGGGGAACTCTCGAGGACTGGTTAAACGGTCGTGGGGGAACACGATCCGTTTAGGGAGTGAGAAAACATAATGAATAAGAAAATCAAAGGGGGAGAAAATTTATTATCATTTTCATCCATAGTTATTATGGCACAAAATTATGTACAAAAAATGAATTAATCGTGTCTTTTTAGTGTTCTTAGAACGTTTACATTCAAAAAAACACTAAATTTCAACAAAAATCTCTTTTTTTACTCAATAACCACAGGACTTTCATGAGTCATTAAGTATTGTAATGATTTAAATTCATATCCTTCACGACGAAGTTCAGGAATTAACTTATCTAAGCACTCTGCATTATCACTTGAAATACTGTGCATTAAAATAATCGCACCGGGATGCATTCGGTCTAAAATTTGTTGATACGCATAATCGGCACCTTTTTGTTGATCGACATTCCAATCCATATAAGCAAGTGACCATAAAATTGTATAATAGCCACGTTCTTTCGCCCAATCTAACATTTGTTGATTGAAATGTCCTTCAGGTGGTCTTAAGTAACGGACCATCTCTTGTCCTGTTAACTCTTTATATTTATCTTCAATTAATTGTAATTCTTCATTAAACTTTTCTTTTGTCACTTTCGCTAAATCCGGATGATGCCACGTATGATTTCCTACAATATGTCCTTCATCAACCATTCGCTTCACAAGCTCTGGATTTTGTTCCATGAAATGTCCAGTCACAAAGAAGAGCGCAGGAACATCATATTTTTTCAAGACATCTAAGATTAACGGTGTATTTCCATTTTCATATCCGCAGTCAAATGTTAAATAAATCATCTTTTCATCTGCAGGTCCAATATAATAGGCATCATTGTTACGAACAATGTCATCAAATTCTTGACCTGGCCATGGTTGCTCATGATTCTCACCTTTTGGGATACCCCAGCCAATATCTTTCGCATCTGCGTGACAAACTGAGATAAAGCATAAGAGGAATGTTAGAACAGTCAACTTCCAATTAAAACGTCGATTCATGTTGTTCACCTCTCATTATAAAAAAATTATCACTAATAATTTGTCGAATTTTGATTAAAATATACATAAACAACATAAAACGATTGATTAATCATGGTATGTCCCTTAAACTTACTACATATCATGAATTAGCAACTCTAACTGGGAGGGAACATCTATGCAACATCTTTTTAGCTTAACCTTTATAAAAAAAATACAAGAACAAATGAAACACCGTGAAATCAAAGCTTTACCTGAACAAATTGCCTTTAATTTAATTATGGCAATCGTCCCGCTACTCGTCGTCACCGTCCAACTCGGAACCTATTTATCCCTTAATACGGATATTGTTAAATACTTAATTACGGCTTATGCTCCTCAAGAAGTTCAACAACTCCTACTTTATTTATTCAATACCTCTTCGACTATACAATCAGGAACCCTCTTTGTCATCTTCACAGCCATCTCGTTCTTTTGGCTTATTTCTAAAGGATTTTATGGAATTTCAAATGCAGCAAATACGACCTATCAAGTTCCACTCATGAAATTCGCCTATTTAGAACGCATCTTTTCCTTTTTAATGCTTTGTTTTATGATCTTACTCTTAGTAGTTGCTATTATCTTTGCGTTTTTTGGTCAAGTGTTTATCTCCTTAATCCTTCACGTTTTTCATATCAGTCTCGATCCTTATATGATTGTACTCTTTAATATCATCCGCTCACTCGTTAGTTTTTTAGCTTACTTCTCCTTTTTCTTACTTTTGTTTTACCTCGCACCAACAATTAAAATTAAAATTCATGAAATTATCCCAGGTGCATTAATTACGGCGGTTGGTTGGAGCATTACTTCCATTGGATTTAGTTTTTATGTCAATTATATTGCTAACTACAATAAATTTTATGGAAGTCTCTCTGTTATCATCATTCTTTTATTTTGGCTTTATCTTTTAGGTTATACGATCACGCTTGGTTTACAAGTGAACTATGTTTTAAAACGTGACTATTTGGGTGGGGTTGACTATTTACCTCGACTGACCTTTATTCAAAGATTCAAATATCTTTCTAAATGGACAAAATTTTCAGTTGATGACGAACAAAAGATAAACAAATAGCTTCAACTTCTTGTATGAATCACCTCATTCATGAATACAATGAAACATACTGATAACTGAGGTGAAAAAATATGAAACCTGTATCTTTACTGTTAGGATTAACCCTCATTGCTTTATCTGGTTGTGCTGGTAATAATGAATCAACAACGATCTCGACACCTCAATCTTTACAGAGTTTATCGATTACTAAACCAACCGGAAATAGCTCAAGCACGGTGACGAATTCATCGACTGAAGGTGAGACATCAGATGCTTCAGACTCAAGTGCCGAATCTAACTCAACACAAACCACTGAAAAAACATTTGCAACTCAACAAGAATTTGTCGACTATATGTATGAAAAAGTAACGGCTCTTGAAGATACCATTTCACTGCTTGACTCAAACTTAACACAAGTTTATTCTGTTGTTGGGACAGATGCAGAAGCAGCACAACTTTCAATTCGTGAAAACTTGTTAAATCAAACAACCAATGAAATGAATACTATCGAAGCACTGCTACGCCCAACAGAAGAAGTCGCTACTTTACAAGAATACGTCGTCAAAGCGTACGACTACAATATTCAGTATAAAACAGCTGAATATGAAATCTTTCAAGCAGAGACACTAGAAGAGCGTCAAACATTATTAGATTCGAATGCAGAAGTAGAACGTCAAGCACAAAACTATTTGACACTTGCCTGGTCAGAAATTGATCGACTATCAGAAACAAGCTATGACCGTAAATAATAAAAACTGAGGCTAGTTGCTAGTCTCAGTTTTTATTTGCCTTGGATGTTTACGATACTTCATTTCACTAATAATCCATAAAAGAAGTGGAATCGCTAGTTGAAAAGCCGGATGAACATAACGAGAATTAAAATGGATCGCTCGATATAAATCTTGCACTCGATTTTCACTTATAAACCCACTAGCCACTACAACAATGATTCCAACAGGGATGGCTAATTGACGATAAGTAAAGCGCGACATTAAGCCATCTAAACAAACGACACCTGAATAAAAATAAACTGCCATCTTAAAAAAGCAAGTCATCATTAAAATTAAAATGGCAATAGGATCTAATCGTTCAAAGAAGACTCCCACACCAACCATCTTCATCGCATTATAAAATGGATAAACGAAGTTTTTAGCTAAATCAGGACCTAAAATTCCAACATTTAGAGCATCTAACATAACAATAATAAAAGTTCCTAGTACAATACTAATTAAACTAATTTTTAAAATACCGGATTGATGTTTTCCAGGAATCAGCGGAAAAATCGCTAAAAAACAGACTAACTCTCCAAATGGAAGAAAGGTTGCTGTATAAATATCTCGTCGAATGCCATAAAATCCTTTTTCAAGAACTGGTAAGAAATTATCAAATTTAAAAATATCTGAGGTGAAAATACAGAAGATTAATGGTACGAGTAACAAGATAACGACATAAAATAACAATTCAGAAGAGCGTCCAATAGCATTTATCCCTAAAATCATCCCATAAACCACGGCTAACATTAATAAGCCATTAACGACAAACAAATTAGCTTGGGGCAGTAACGTAAACTGAATCATGTCTCCTGTACTTTTTAGTAGACTCGTAGCCAGATATAAAAAGTATCCCGAATAACCTAAAGCGACTAAACCACCCAACCACTTTCCAAAACTATCTTGAATAATACTCCATAACGGCGCATAAGAATGTAGACGACTAATCCGATAAAACATTAAAAATAAAACTAATCCAATGACTGAAGCGATTAATATAACAATCCAAACATCTTGGCCTGACATTCGACCGACCATCGTTAACGTTGGACTAGCGATTAAAAAGAGAACCATTAACGTAAACATTTGGTTTAAACTTAATCGTGACGTTTTCATCTAAAACACCCCTTTCTATTGTTCCACTAAATTTTGAATATCTCCAACAGATGCAATTTTAACTTTCACATCAACTTCAAATGTTAATTCTGGATAAATCTCATTCCAATAGCCTTCAATCTGACTCCAATATTTCGGTTCTTTTTGATACACTTTACTTCCAACCCCAAAAATATCTGACTTCAACTCCTCTTGAGATTTTTTAAGTAAGGCCTCTACTTGAGCCTTTACGTCATCAGATAAATATTGCTCAAGATCAGCAAGATTTTTTGGATTTGATAAATCGATCGGATAATTAATTTGCATTAAATCACCTTTGACTTCGCATTTCACTGCAACTTTTTTTGCATCAATGTTTGGCTTCATTTCAACTTTTCCATCACGACCTTCAAATGTAATCAAGTAATCCTCTTGTTTCTTATCGATTACGACACTGTTTCCTTCATTGGCAAGTAAATTAAAAATTTCAGCTTCTTGATTAGTTAAGTAACCGACCATTTGATCTGAATTAAAAGCAGCTAGCCCATTCAGTTGTAACTGAACTGGTGAAAAAGACTCTAAGATATTTTCAACATCTTCACCTGTCTCACTTTTGGCACCTTTAATACTTGCAGTATTTAAAACAATATTATCGCCTTTTGCATTTACCTTTCCACTGACATCATATAAGTTATAATGAACCAATCGAGAAGTACAAGTTTCACATACATTGGAAACCGCATCTATTTGATTAATTGGAACTGTCTCACTCGGAACTAGGACTTTTAGTATTTCACTAGCAGGTGATTCATTTGCGACCACGAGTGATATATTCGGACGAATCTTGACATTTCTTAATGTAAAATCTAACACCTCATTAATACCCTTTTTAGCTGTCGCTTCATCGATTACAATGACACTTAAATGCGGTAAATATAACGTTTTCGAAGTCATTGTATTTAACTCACGATACGCATCATAAAGAGAGACACCTTCTGCTTCTAAAATATACACGGGTAAAGTGTCTTGATGATTTCCTGCTACTGAACTTGGGTTAATAACTTGAGCGCTTAATCGATAACCATTTTCGGTTTGGTCAATCCCAAATCCACTAACAATTCCAAGTTCACTCATCTCAATTTTATTCGAGCAGCCAACTAAACAAAGCAAACACCCTAACAGTAAAAACAAACGCTTCATGTTTATTCTTCCTCCCTCATCGCATCGTCAAGATTATGACGAATTTTATTACGAGTTTTAAAAATACGTGGACGATACTTCATCCATGATAAAGGCAAACGTAAAAATTGATCTTCTTGATCATGAAGATTAAATGGTGCCATTGAGGCAAGATAAGGTTGATCAAGCGTTGTTAAGGAACATAAATGTAAAATCAGAAGAATAAATCCTATTGTAATGCCATAAAGTCCAAATGTTGCCCCTAAAAATAAGAAGATAAAGGTTAAAATACGTGTGGCATTATTTAAACGGCTACTTGATAAAATAAAAGCAGCAATTGAGGTAATCGAAACAATAATAATCACCATATAAGACACTAATCCAGCCTGCACAATGGTCTGTCCAATAATTAATGATCCTACAATTGTCATTGAGTTCCCAACAACGCTCGGTGTACGGATAGAAGCTTCACGGATAACCTCAAATAAAACGAGAATCACTAAAGTCTCAATATAGGTTGGAAATGGATTGGCACTTCGCTGATTAATAATTGTTATTAGTAAAACAGTTGGAATCATTTCTTGATGAAACGTTGAAATCGCCACATATAGTCCTGGAACTAAAATCACCATGAAAAAGGAAGCGTAACGAAGAATTCGCATCAATGTTGCAATTAACGGTCGTGAATAATAGTCGTCCGTTGCTTGAAACATCGTCGCAAAATAGGCAGGTCCTATTGTTACAAATGGTGATCCATCAAATAAAATCACAATGCCACCTTGCATGAGGGCTGCTGAGACTTTATCTGGTCGTTCACTTTGATGAAGGCGTGGAAAAATTGTAATATGATGGTCTTCAATTAACTGCATTAACTCACTTGAATCGACAAATCCATCAATATCAATACTTTCAATTCGTTTATTCACCGTCTCTACTAACTTGGGATCGGTCACGCCATCAATATAAGCGACAAACACATCGGTTTGCGTCACTTTCCCAACAACGTGTGCATCAAAACGAAGGCGATGATCTTTAATTCGACGACGAAGAGTTGCTGTATTGACACGAATCGTTTCAACAAAACAATCTTTCGGTCCATAAACCGATTGTTCTGTCTGCGGTTCACTAATGGAGCGCATTTGCCATCCTTTACAATCAAACATCATAAACTGGTCAACACCATCAATTAACACAATCACGTGACCATTTAGTAAATTTGTATACAAATCTTGAAAACTTTGGCCACACTTCGCATCAATCATGCTAATTCGCGATTCAAAAATCGATTGAAACACACCATATGAACGATTGTTAGTATCATCCACTAGTGATAGATCAATGGCTAACACATGAACAATAAATTGCTCCGCTTGATTTGCATCAATTAAGCCATCAATTCCTAAAACAGCAGCCCCTATATTGTTTTCACCCGCTAAACGAAGCTGACGAATCAAAAGGTCATTCGCATTTCCTAAAGCTTCTTTAATCGTTGAAAGATTTTGATCAAGCTCCGGATACAGACGATTTTGTTTCTCCTTTGGAATTGGTGCCTTTGTATTCTTTTTCCCTTTAAAGATTTTAAAAAGATCCATCTCATTTTCACCCACTTTTTTCAACATTTATCCCTATTATTTGTGAAATATAGTGAGTTATGCATAGATATCCTTTTCCAAATTAAACCTCATTTCTTAAATGATTCCTATCAAGAAATGAGAAGGCACTCAGATTAAGTAAAACAGATGATTACCTCATCTTTCTCCTAAAAAAGCATCGCTTCATCCGTTCAAAAAGAATTAATGTCGCAACAAGCAAAAACTCTAATTATCAAATAGATTATATAAATCCAGATAAGTTTTTCACATTATAAAAACTTTTAAATCCCTATCAGCGCTAGATACATTTTCTTCGAAAATGGCAGGGGACCCACTCACAAGAAAAATTTAATGAAATTGCGATGAAATATCATCTTGTACCTATATAAGTCCAGATAAATTTTCTTCAGATAAAATTTCTAACTGGACTATAGGTTACCTTGATTAGGAAATGACTTTACTCATTTCCATTTATAAGCTCAATTGTAGAATACTTATCTGTTTCTACTATGAAAATAAATCCAAACTCCCTCCGCGAGGTCAGCTTTGAAA
>JAUMTV010000083.1 GCA_030531025.1 Turicibacter sp. | reverse complement strand
GGGTCACCTACCATGCGAAGCATGTTTCCTCCATTAGTAGGGCTTATAAGTTTTTTACGATGTAAAAAACTTATCTCGACTTATATAGTTGATTTTTTACTACTTCTGTGTTAATTGTCATTTCTCTTTCTCCTAGGTCCATGATTTCTTGAACCATAGTTAAGAGTCCTTTTAATGCTGTTTCTAAATCAACATCTTTGACTTCTGAACAGTAGTCATAAAATATCATTCCTAATGTTTTAGGATCATTCGTTTTACGATTCTCCCACGCTAAAAAGATATAACGTGTAAAAACAATCGTTGGATGTCCAATCATTGAGTCATATGAGCGACATTGAAATTCTTTATTCCATTTTAAGTGAGATTTATTGCACTTAAAAAACACTTCAATGTCCCATTCCCTAGCAGTGGAAGATTAGATTATCTCCGATAATCGCCAGGGGACCCAACGATAACCATAGATTCTAATGATTTCTTCATCACTTAAACTTGTGTTTGTACTTAAAATCGCTAACCACTCTGTTTTATATTTTCGATGACGAATGAAGACGATCTTAACTGGAATGCCGTTATTTAATTTAACTTGAATGGATCCTAGACTTCCCTCTTGATGAGAAAATATCTTTTGATTGACGTTACAGTGTGTGATCAATGTTTGAAGTGGGAATTTCTTTCCTTTATACTGATAAAATCGTTTAGAAGTCTTTTTAACCATCCCAATGACATCAAGCCCCTCATTTATCACTTCTTTAATTAAGGGAGCTTCTGTGAACCACGAATCCATTAAGAGGTAATCAGCTGCTATCTCTTGAGATAACGTTTGTTTTACCAAGTTTAGAGTGACAGTGGGTTCATCTATCAGTGCTTCTATACGACGCTTATACCCACTACTGCGTTTATCTATCTCTGATGAAATATTGACTAGTAACTTCTTGGCACTTACCATTAATGAAAAATTACAAGGGATAAATGAATATCCATCCGACCATCCAAGCGTTAAAAGTTGAAATCCTTTGAGATACTTATGACTGACATGATCATAAACCGTTGAAAGTAGCTCTACTTTTTTACTACGATTACGTTCAAATAAAGAGTCATCTACAATTAAAACATTAACACGATCATCCGTTGTGAGTTTCGTACAAAGTGAAATAACGTAAGAGCTTAAAGAAAGCAAGAAGCAACGCCAATTGTAAGTAGAGGTACTTAAAAAGCGGTAGACCACATCTTTTCCTGGTAAATCAGAAGCTTTACGATCACAGAATTTAGATTGAAACCATATTCTATAATGAAAGGTTAATAGAAAAATCAACGCAAAGAGATAAAGACAAGAGAACCCTTTAGATTTTTTTTATGTTAGCTTGGCGTAAATGGGAACTGATTTTTAGTTCAGAAAAAGTTGCTTGCATTTCTTTTGGTAAAAGCATAAATTCTTTAAATGGTGGTAACATAATGATGACATCCTTTCTATTGGCTGATTACCATTAGTATTTCCAGAAAGGATGTCTTTTTTTATGTCATCAAGTAAAAAGAATAAATTGTCAAGAGCGATACTCGATAGATGCCCTCCCTTAGAAGATTAAGGAGGTATGATTATTTTTCAACTGAGAAAGTTTAGTCAATAAGAAAAAAATTTTTTCTCATTTTTCTATTGATTTATGTTAGCAAGTTTTTATTATGATCAAAAGATAAGCTATAATAAAGGAAATAGCTATCGGAGGTTAGATATGAAGGGGATTGGAACAGATATTATTGAAATTTATCGTATTGAAATGTTAAAACAACGCGAACGATTTATTCATAAATTATTGAGTGAAGAAGAATTAGCGTTGTATCAATCATTTAAACATGTCAAAAGACAAAATGAATTTTTAGCGGGTCGTTGGGCTGTTAAAGAAGCACTATATAAAGCTTTAGGGACATACTGTCAGGGAAAATCTTATCAAGATTTTAGTATTGTTAACGACGAGTTAGGAAAGCCATACTTATTAAAACCTGTATTAGATGGAATACATATTAGTATTAGTCATTGTGAAAGTTATGCTGTTGCATTTGTTATTTGGGAATAAAAAAATCAGCTAATTTTAGCTGATTTTTTTATTGAATTACTAGTGGCGATCTGGTGCGAATAATAATCCGATATTAATTAACCCAGCAATACCAACTAAGGCATAGATGATACGTGAAAGAATTGCATCTTGTCCACCAAAGATGAATGCTACAAGGTCAAATTGGAAGAACCCAATAAGTCCCCAGTTAATAGCACCAATTACTGTTAAAATCAAAGCAATACGTTGAATTAACGACATAGTTTTCGCTCCTTCCTGTTTTGGATATTTATAGTATTTAATAAATCATTCAGTTTTATGTATCAGAAAGCATAAATTAATTTAATATCTCATAGTATTAATTGAAACTGAACTTAATAAAGAGGTGGATAGCGATGAAGAAATTATGTTTAATGTTCGCAGTAGTGCTTACCGTGCTATTAGCAGCATGTGGAGAAATGTCTCAGCAAGATGTTGTCGACAAGCTAACAAGCAACTTAGAAGATGCTAAGTCTTATTATGCAACTGGGGTAATGGAAGTTGATAATAATGGACAAGTGTATCAATATAATGTTGAGGTAGCTTATCAACAACCAGAAAATTACAAGGTTACGTTAAAAAATGAAACAACAAACAATGAGCAAATCATATTAAAGAATGCTGACGGTGTTTTTGTTTTGACCCCAGCATTAAACAAGCAATTTAAGTTCCAAAGTGATTGGCCATTATCAAGTTCACAAGTTTATTTATATCAGTCATTATTAACTGATATCTTAAATGATGCAGAAACTACATTTGAATCGGGGGAAGATGCTTATACGTTTGAAACAAAAGCGAATTATCATGGGAATCGTGATTTAGTTTCTCAAAAAATCACATTTGATAAAAAATCATTAACTCCAGTTGAAGTTTATGTAGTAGATAGCGAAGGAGAGCCACGTGTTTCAATGAAATTCACATCATTCAATTTTGATGAAAAAATGGCAGATGGATATTTCGATTGTCAACAAACAATGGAATACTCTCAGGAAACAATGGGTGAGGGTGTAATCAATGTGTTGGACGATGAATTATACCCAGCATATTTACCAGAAGGAACAACATTAGTCAACAAACAGGCAATTGAGATTGAAGAAGGTCAACGTATTATCATGACATTTAGTGGTAATCAAGACTTTACAATGATTCAAGAGCCGGTTTCATATAATGAGTCAGTGGGTGTAGAACCTGTTGCAGGGCAACCAGTATTTATTAATGGAACAATTGGAGCTTTAAGTGATAACTCATTAACATGGGTTGAAGGAGGAATTGAATGTTTCATCGTTTCAGAAACATTAGATTCAGATGAGTTAGTTTCAGTTGCAGCATCAGTTTCTAATCTTTCAGAAAAATAATTTATAAAAAAAAGACGAGTTGACATCTCGTCTTTTTACTATAAAAGAGGAATTATGTATCATTTGGAAGTACTTATTTAAATAAATCAATAAGTTGATCAATAAAGTTGGATTGGTATAATGTTGTTTTTTCTACAATCTTACATGACGGATAGGTTTGTCTTAATTCATTGAGATATTCTGGTGTGTTAATATCAGTGACAATTTCACACTTTTCACTACTAAAATGATCCTTTTGGGATAAGCTCATCCTTTCGGAATAAATAGTGTTAGAAACAGGTATTCTATTAGAAGTAGTTAACATTTTTATGCTTATTAAACATAGTAAACTAATAATAGTTGCTGTGATACATAGTAGAAAAATCCGGACAAATTGAATAAGGCTTATGTGTTTCATTAAAATAACTCCTATCTGAAAAGAAACTCCTTAGATTATATTAATAAAAAAACTATGTTTTTCGTGTGTACAAAATGTATTCATTTATGTTAAATTTTAAATAGATATTTTTCACTATTGGAGAGTGTTAGGATGAGTATAAGATATAAAGTATTAGTGGCGGAAGATGAAGTAAAAATCAGAGAGATTTTAGTTGATTTTTTAACAGATTATTATGATGTTATTGAAGCAAAAGATGGAGATGAAGCGCTACGCTTATTTCATTCACAACAAATTGATTTTGTTTTGTTAGATTTAATGATGCCTGGAAAAGACGGTTTTTCTGTTTTAAAAGAAATTCGCTCGGTTTCTAAGGTTCCTATCATGATTTTAACGGCACGTTCTAGTGTAGAAGATCAAGTGAAAGGATATGACTTAAAAGTAGACGACTATGTGACAAAACCATTTGATAATAAAGTATTATTAGCAAAGATTAATCGTTTATTAACACGTGCTAATGAAGAAGACGAAGTTGAAACATATGAACTTGCTTTTGATGGTTTAGTAGTTAATAAATTATCAAGAACAGTTCGCATTGATAATGAATTAGTTGATTTTAGACCAAAAGAATTTGACTTATTAGTTTTTTTAATTGAAAATCATCGTATTGCATTAGATCGAGATCGTATTTTAGATGCGGTATGGGGGATTGATTATTTTGGTGATACGCGTGTTGTAGATACACACATCAAAAAGATTCGTAAGAAATTAGGAGTTTATTCTAAGTATATTCATACAGTATTTGGGGTTGGGTATAAATTTGAGGTGATTTAAGGTTGCGGTTAGCTACAAAGATTTTCTTATTACTTTTTGGCTTGTTTTTTGCAACAATTAGTTTAGATATTGCAGCCCAGTACTATTTTTATGATTTTGCTTATCCTAGTTACAAACAAAATCAAATTTATCAACTAGTTTATGATATAAAAGAAGAAGTACCAAATTTTGAGCGCTATACGAATGATTTCTTTTCATATATGAACGATCTTAAAAGTGAGTATCTTATTCAATATAAGCTTCATAGTTCAGATACTTCACAGTTAAATTTAGATCGTTTAACTAATAATGATATTTTCTTCGAATCCACAAATGAAGAAAATGTAACAGTTTATCATTATTATACTAAAATAACCTTTAAAGGTGGGGAGCAATGGATTATTGAGATCTCTTATTCATTGCAAGTCCTTGGAGAAATGTTATCTGTTTTTACGAATTACTATATTTTTATTTTTATGATATTAGCTATTTTAGTATTATTTTTTGCTATTTGGTTAACAGAGCATATTACTAAGCCACTTTTACATATGAAACGTGTAACTGCTAATATTGCTAATATTAACTTCTCAGAAAAATGTAAAGTAACATCTGATGATGAGTTGGAAGAGTTGGCTACAAATATTAATGTCATGAGTGATAACTTAAATAAGACGTTAACACAGCTTAAGGAAGCAAATGAGCGTCTTCAAGATGATATTGCACGAGAGCGCGAGTTTGAGCAAATGCGCTCAAACTTCTTTGCAACTATTTCTCATGAATTAAAAACACCTTTAACGATTATTAAAGGGATTGCTACACGTGTTAAATCAAAACCAATGTCGCAAGACGATGTGAAAGTACAGCTAGAGTCAATCGTTGAAGAAGTAGACCGAATGACAATGATGGTCCAAGATACATTAAATTATATGAAGATGGAAAACCCAGAAGATGTTTTAGAATATAGTAGCTTCAATTTTAAAATGCTTATTGAACATTTAAATAAAAAGGTTGAACACTTAATGGGTGAGAAATGTTTGCACATCCATCTTGATTTAGATGATGTTTATGTCGAAGCTGATTCAGAACAGATTATGACAGCTGTCACAAATTTATATTCAAATGCGATCCGCTATACTCCAGATGGAGATCATATATATGTAACACTTAAACGTCAAGATGATAAAGTGAAATTTGAGATTGAAAATACAGGGATATTTATTCCTGAAGCTGAAATTGATCGAATTTGGGAGCCATTCTATCGTCTTGAAAAATCTCGAAATCGAGATAGTGGAGGGACAGGTCTTGGGTTATTAATTACAAGTAAAATTTTACAAATGCATCATAGTAAATACGGTGTCATGAATACAGATCGAGGAGTAAAATTTTATTTTGATTTAAATATCGATCCAGACTTTGATGAATAACTAGGGGAAAATAAAGTAGTCATTTGCTGATCAAATGACTATTTTGTTAACTAAATATAACGTGAGAAAAAAAGGGAGAATCATATGAAAATCAAAATTAATGAGAAAACAGGTTTAGTAAAACCATCGATCATCCGTCAAATGAAAGCATTAGCAGATACATACGAAAATGTAATTGATTTCACATTAGGAGAGCCACATATTGCACATCATACTTATGAAGTCATTAAGGACTCTTTAAATCAACGTATGATGCAAAACCATATTGGTTATTCCAATCATTATGGAGTTATGGAATTTAGAGAAGCAATTATTCAATATTGTAAAGAGCACTATAATCAAGTGTATGATGTAAACAGTGAGATTATCATCACAACAGGTGTCTCTGAGTCGATTAGTGCTGTTTTAAAAACTATTTTAGAAGAAGATGATGAAGTCATTATTTTTTCACCAGCCTTCTCTTTATATAACAGTAATATTGAAATGTACGGCGGAAAAGTCATCATATACGATATGATTGCAAATGATATGAGAGTTATTAAAGAAGAATTAATTAAGTTAATTACACCTAAAACAAAAGCAATTTTAGTAAACTCACCATGTAATCCAACTGGAAAAGTTTTTTCAAAAGAAGAGAATCAAGTTATTTATGAGTGTATTAAGGATCATCCAATCTTTGTGATTTCAGATGAGATTTATCGTGAAATTGTATTTGATGGAATTGAGTGTCCATCACTATCAGATTATAAAGATTTAAGAAATCGAATGTTTATTTTAAATGGAGTTTCTAAATCATTTGCAATGACAGGATGGCGAATTGGATATGTTTTAGGGCCAAAAGAATATATGCCAACAATCGCAGTTGTTCATCAAAACTTTGTTGCGTCTGCCTCAACGATTTCACAATATGCAGCATTAGAAGCGTTGAAGCATCCGGAATTAACAACTAATATTCATGGTTTATATCAGCATAATCGTAACTATGTTTATGACCAGTTAAAACCATATTTTAATCAGGTTGTAAAACCTGAAGGAGCTTTTTATTTGTATTTAGATGTAAGTAACTATGGGCTAGACTCATATGAATTTGCACTTGAATTATTAAAAGAGCAACATGTAGCAGTTGTACCAAGTGTAGCATTTGAACAAACGGATTCAGGATATGTGCGATTGTCTTATTGCTGTGATTTTGAAGTTTTACAAGAAGGGGTTCAACGTATACAAAATTTTAGAAAAAGTTTGTAAAATAGTAAATTACCTGTATAGATATGATAAAATACTGTCAGATTCAAAGCTAGGGATTTATAGGAAAAATTCTTGAAAGCTAGAAAACAATGCTAATTTGAAAGAGTGGTAGCAATGAAGAGATATAGTAATAGAGGTTATAATTATCGTCCATATCAACGTAGAAAACGAATCAGAATTAATAAAATACGATTTACCGTCTTTATTCTTTGCTGTTTAGTTATTCTCTTCGGAGCAGGATTCGGGATTAAGGCATTACTGACAGATAGAGTAGATATAATGATTGGTATGACGGATGATTTAAATCCTGCTGAAGGTGAGAGTTTATATCGTGTATTACTTTCTTGGGAGCCATTAGAAGTTAAGGATTATAAAAATATTCAAATTACCGTGAATGGGAAGGAGTATATATTAGATCCAGGTTTAACACGATTTGAAATTGAATTGACAGAACCAGATCAGATGTATGATGTTACTTTTAAGGCTAAGAAAAAAGGACTGGTTTTTTCACGTAAACTTAAGAAAGTAATACAGACTTTTCAAGATAATGAGGTTCTAGACCAATCTGTTTCTAATTTGAAAATTCAAGATAATATTTTATCTTTTGAACATATTATTCAAAAAAAAACAGAGATTCCATTTAATTTAAAGTCAATTTCATATGAAGGAATTGATATGGTTAATCACATTAATTCTGAAGGAAAAATAGAGATTATAGAACAAGATACAGAAAAAATTAAGCAAAAAGTCTCTATTCCATTAGATGTATTTAAAGAAAGTCCAACAATTTCAATCAAAATGAAAACATTAGTGAAAGATATTACATTATTAACACCGGTTAAAGATATGGATTTACAAATTGACGAAGTTAATGTTGAACCATATCGTCTTGTATTTGAAAAAAATAATATATTACTTGTTAATGATAATATCGAGCATTATGATTATAAAAGTCATGATTTTTATGCAGAATCGCTTTATATTAATTTAAGTTCAAATGATGAGAATGCAACGTATCAATTAACTGATTTATCGGGTCGTGTCATTAAAGATGAACCTTATCATTCACAAGATCATTCAGGTATTAATTTGGCAGATTTATCTGAAGGACAATATTTTATAAAATTCAATCAACTTCCAGTCTATGTATCTGAGCCTTTAAGTGATACGTGGTATACTGTCATGAGGGACGGAAAAGCTAACCAAATTACTCTTCAATCAAAAAATGGCCAGTTATCGCTTAAAGTTGAAAAAGTAGATTATCTACCTGATAATGTTTATGATATACTGATTGACCCTGGACATGGTGGTTTGGATGGTGGAACTGTTGCTAAAGATTTAACGGAAGCAGAAGAAGCACTAAAAATATCAAAATATATTGCTGGGCGCTTAGAGGACCATGGGTTAAAAGTGAAGTTAACTCGTACTGAGGATGTTGATCCAGCGGGCCCAGGTAATTTTGATTATGGAAAGTCATCATTTTTTGATGAGGGACGCGTTGAACAAGTATATCGTTATCAAACGAAGTATATGTTATCTAATCACTTGAATTCGTTTGATGGTTCTTTAGAAGGATTTGAAGTTTATAGTTCTGTTGCAGCGAATAATGACTGGGCTTCTAGAGTTGCAAAAGCTTTAATAGAAGCGGGACAAGGTGCTCGTGATTCGGAAAAAAGTGAGTTTAGAGTCTCGGAAGGTTCATATAAGAAATATTATTTATGTACAGGAACAAGTTATGATATAGACTTTGGATGTAAAAATGATTATATGGATTATTTATATATTATTCGTGAAACAGGCGGAAAGATTTCACAGTCTTCTGCTTTAATTGAGTATAATGAAAATTATACAGAGATCCCTAATTATGGAGCAGAGACTCTTTTAATTGAATATGCTTATTTAGATAATAACAATGACTATAATGAATGGATTAATGATTGGCAAGCGTGGGGTGAAGCAGTTGTTCAAGCAACTGTAGAGTATTTAGGAATTGCTTATAAAAAGTAAAAGAGTGGCTAGCCACTCTTTTACTTTTAGTTTAATAATAAGTCCCTTCAATTTTTCTATTCGTAGGAGACAAAAAAATAGATGTTAATTTTTATATGTAGAAAAAATTAACATAAGAAAAATCATATTTGGATAAACTGAACATATAGCGATTGATTTATGTTTTTTAAGATGAATCTTAATAATACTTAATAATAATAGATAGAAAATATATTTTATGTTATCATATTGTTTAGAATTTTAACATTTTATAGTAATAGCAGTTTATTAAAAAGGAGAGGAAATAATGAATAATTCAAAAAAGGTATTAATATTAACAGCTCCTTTTGGTAGTGGACATCTACAAGTTTCTAGTTCATTAACGGAGGAATTTTTGAAACATGATAATGTAATTGTTGAGGAATACGATTTATATTCTGAAGAATTTCCGACCTTGTCTAAAACATTACAAAAGGCATATTTAAAAACATATAAACCGATTGGTAAAGATGTTTATCGTATGCTATATTATGGTTCAAATTATGCAATTCATGATTCATTTCATGCGAAAATTTTAAAACCATATTTAGAGTTTGGTATTCGTTCATTACGTAATAAAATTCGTTCATTTGAACCAGATGCCATTATCAGTGTCTTCCCTGTGACATCGTTATATACGTTAGAAGAAAAAGGATTTAAAATTCCAATATATACAGTCATTACCGACTATTATGCAAGTGGTTTATGGTTATATAAAGGTGCTCGTCGACATTATGTCGCTAATAATCGTATGGTTGCTTGGGGAGTAGCTAACGGATTGATGCAAAATCAGTTTATGCTAACTGGAATTCCGATTCATGGGAAATTTTATAAAGAGTTAAATCGCCAAGACTTATATAAAAAGTATGATTTAGACCCGACTAAACGTACTGTATTAGTAGCAGCTGGAACGCATGGAGTTGTTTCACATGTAGATGAAATTGCTGAGCGTTTAGCTTCACAGCCAGAAATTCAAGTCGTTGTCGTTTGTGGTAACAATACAAAGTTATATGATCAAACGATTGAATTAACGAAAGAGTTCAGTAATTTAAAAGTTTTAGGATATTGCAAAGAAATGCATGAATTATTAGAGATTGCGGATTTAATGGTAACAAAGCCAGGTGGAATTTCATTAACAGAAGCTGCTGTTAAAGGTGTTCCAGTTATTTTATATAATCCAGTTTATGGACAAGAGCTTGAGAATGCAAAATATTTCTCTGATAAAAATGCAGCAGTTATTGTTTCAAGCGAATCAGAATTAATTTATCATGTTTTAATTATTTTAAATGAAGATGGATTGTTAGATGAGATGAAAGATAATATTAAACAATTATCTCGTCCATACTCAGCTAAAGCAATCGTTGAGGATGTGCTAAAAGATAGCGATGAATACTACAAACAACAGTTATAAAGTCTTAAAGTTAACGCATTTAAAAGCTCAAGATTATGAGGTAGCAATTCAAACTCCTAATGAGCAAGTCCTTTTATTGCCAGTTCATGAAGAGTTAGTCTTAAAATTTCGTTTAGTGGCTGGAAAAGAATTGGATGAATCACAAGTAACTGAGTTAAATGGAAAGCTTGATTTAGGTCGAGCCTATCAATACGCCTTAAATTTGTTATCTCGAAAATCTTATACAACGGCTCAGGTTTATAAGAAGCTAGAGGCAAGAGAGTATGAGACAGATATCGTTCAAGAGGTATTAAAGCGTTTAGTTGATGTTGGCTTATTAAACGATGAACAGTATACGATCTCTTATATTAATCATCAGGCGATTATGGGGAAAAAAGGTCCTAATAAAATTAAGCAAGAATTATTACAAAAAGGAATAGCTGAGCATTTAATTAACCAGTATTTAAATGTTTATGAAGAAGAAGAACAAGTTGAGCATGCAATTAAAATTGCAAATCAGCTTGTTCGAACAAATAGAAAGTACGGTCCTCATTTTATTAAACAGAAAGTCTCTCAACATTTAATGACAAAAGGATTTAGCCGCTCAGTCATTGAGAAAGCAGTTAATAGTATCGTACTTGTTGAGGATGAAGAGGAAAATCCGATTTTAGTTAAAGAGGTAGAAAAACTTTATCGCAAACATCATCGTCTTTCGGGATATGAAAAAAAGGTAAAAGTTGTTCAATCTTTAATGAGAAAAGGATTTGATTATAATGATATTTCTACAGTATATGAGCGATTAGATGAAGAAATAGAAGATTAAAATATGAAAAGGGGACTCATAGAGTCCCTTTTGAATTAAACAAAGGGAGTTTTTTTAAGTGTCACAGCCAGTGTATTTAAGAGTCAAACAATTAATTGAAGAAGAAATTAAACAATTAGTTCCGAATGCAATGATTCAGTCAGAACGTGATTTAGCAACCAAATATAATGTTTCACGAATGACAGCCCGAAAAGCAATTGAAGAGCTAATTAAAGAGGGAAAGTTATATCGTAAAGATAAGGTCGGAACATTTGTTGCAGATGATAAGCTACATGAACCTGTTGCAGAATTAGTTGGATTTACATCAGAAATTATTAGTAAAGGGATGAGACCTCATACTAAGGTAGTGAATTATGAAATTATTCAAGCAGATGAACGCTTAGCAAAACATTTAGAAATTAAAGTGAAGGATCGAGTGCATAGTCTTTTGCGCTTGCGTATGGCAGATAATCGACCAATGACGCTTGAACATACGTATATTCCACTTTCAGTCGTGAAGGAATTACCTGAATCAGTGATTCATAGTTCTATCTATGCTTTTTTAGATCGTGAACTAAATGTTAAAATTGCATCAGGTTCACAGATGGTATCGGCTATTAAAGCTGATGAGCATGTTTCAGAATTACTTGAGGTACCACTGCATGATCCACTCATTTACCTTGAATTAACTTCGATTTTAATGAATGGACAAGTTTTAGAATTTGTCGAAACATATGCAAATCCTAAAAATTATAAAGTTATGATTCATTCTCGACGTAAATGGTAATAATAAGTAATGTTTTTGTATTATAGTTGACAAATTGATATTAAGAGGCTAAAATATCACTGTAAATTGAATTCATTTAATAAATCTTCGAGGCAGGGTGAAAGTCCCTACCGGCGGTATAGCCCGCAAGCCGTATGGTTGATCTGGTTAAATTCCAGAGCCGACAGTTAGAGTCTGGATGGGAGAAGATTCGTTTTTGATATACTCTTTTTTTAGATATATCTCACGAAGATTTATTACGTGAGATCTTTTTGCATTTCACAAAAGTTTTGATTTACAAAAATTATCTAATTTAGGAGGAGAGTATATGAGAAACTCTAAAAGTTTGTTCGGTAACACAAAAAGTTTAGTTATTTTGGGTGTTTTCATTGCATTAGGAGCTATTTTAATGTTAATTGAAATCCCATATCCAATTGCACCATTTTTAAAATTTGATTTAAGTGAATTAATCGTCTTATTAACAGTAGAGGTTTTTGGATTAGTTCCAGCTATTATTGTGGCTGCAGCTAAATCGCTTGTTAATATTATGTTAGGAATGAGTGCAACGCCAATGCATATTGGTTCAATTACTGCATTTATTGCTTCTTCAACTATTGCTTGTTTATACTTCATTGCTAAACGATCATTTAATAGTAAATTCCTACGCCTTTTAATTGTAATTCCTGGGTTTACAGCTGTCTTAACGATTTGTAATTATTTATTCATTACTCCAATTTACTTTGGTGAGCTATCGTTTATGGATGTTCGAGATTGGGTTACATTAAATCAATTCATTCCAGGGTTACCATTTAATTTAGGTTATGGTGCAGCTGTTTTATTTACTTATATTCCATTCAATACACTTAAAGGAATATTAGTATTAGGTGTTTATGAATTGATTTCACCTCGTTTGTTAGAAGCGATTCAAAAGATTATAAAAACAACTAAAATAAAACCAGTTGTGTCAAAATAAAATAAATTATGATGTAATTTCAGGAGAAGGTGATTGCCTTCTCTTTTTTTGATATAATGAGTATATAAAAATGTTAATTTTTTCATTATGAAAAATTAAAGTTTCAAAATATAGAGGTCTTGAGAAATTTCTATCTATATATAAACAGATAAGTATTCTACATCTAAGGTGGCAAACAAAAATACTGATATCCTTTATTTATAAAGACACCCTATAGTCCAGATAAGTTTTTCATATCGTAAAAACTTTTAAGCCCTACTAATGGAGGAA
>JAUMTV010000082.1 GCA_030531025.1 Turicibacter sp. | reverse complement strand
CTTCGCTAGGATATTTATCTCCAGTTGATTATCGCAAAAACACCCTTAAAAAAGTGGTTTAGTTTAGTGTTGACAATCCAAATATCAACACTTTTTTTAAAACAGTGCCTTTATTAATCAGGTGATCCCGCTACTATGAAGAATTTAAACTTCATGATTCATTACCAACAACAATAAACGGATAGGCGAATCATGTTCATCACATCATTCGCCTTTTCTTATTGATGCTAAGGCTTAAATCGAGCGATTTTCGTCCTTAGCGAATGTCTTATTAAACTAAGTGATCACTAAGCATCCATCCCTTTTTCTCCCCATATCGTGCCGATATTGGGGCGGTGGGGTGGGTGCTTAGCTTTTTTTATCTAATAAAGAGCGTTCTTAGTAGCGGGATGTAATAATTAGAAATCGTTATAGTATAGAAGGACTTCCACCCCAAACGGTTGCAAGGCAACGGATTGGGATGGAAGATTATTGAATCACAGTTATTTAACAGGGATGATTTTTTATCAAACTAATATTCTCATTCAAGAGACCATTCAGATAACAAGGCGATAAGAAAACCCACACGACACAAGGTGCGGTGTGGGTATCCTTATTTTTTGAAACAGGATATAAAAAGAAGTTTTAATTATCCAGTTTATCCCGCTACAAGAGAGCATCAAACCTTATATCCTAAAAATAGTCACTAACGATCCATCCCACCTAGTTACCCGCCTATTGCATACGTCGGGTGGGGTGTGCTTGATCGTTAGTTTGTTTAGTGTAGCGGGAAATCTTTAGACATGAAAAAAGCCCTAATCGTTGTATGGGGGATAACAACCATTAGGACTTTATTTGAATTATATAATTATAAGGAGAGAAAAAAAGTAAGAAAAGATTTCGGAGATTATTACATAAATACTAGGGGGAATTACATCTATGTTATGGAAAGAAATTTCTCATTTTATTCAATTGATTCAAAAATATTTGTTTTTTATTAATCAAGTCCATCCCGCTACCATGAAGAATTTAACCTTCATAATTTATTACTAACAACAATAAACGGATAGGCGAATCATGTCAAAGAAAAGCGACACCATTCGCCTTTTCTAATTGGATGCTAAGGCTTAAATCGAGCGATTTTCGTCCTTAGCGAATGTCTTATTAAACTAAGTGATCACTAAGCATCCATCCCTTTTTCTCCCCATATCGTGCCGATATTGGGGCGGTGGGGTGGGTGCTTAGTTTTTTATCTAACAAAGAGCGTTCTTAGTAGCAGGACTTTAATACTTAGATGTTATCTTAGTAGAGAGGAGCTTCCAACCCAAACGGTTGCAAAGCAACGGATTGGGTTGGAAGGTATTTCAAAGATGATAACGAAGTTTTGAAAGGAAAGAGGATGTTGCTTCAGACAGTAACAAGCCAATTAGAGTTAAATATTAATGATTATAGAGTCCATCAGGCTTTATTCCACTAAAATTATTTGTAAATTTTTTCCTAAACATCTATAATGAATATATCAAGTGAATAAAGGGGCGATTGGATTTGAAAGTTAAGGTTGTTATCATTTCTTTAATGTCATTTCTCATTATTATGGGGGGAATAATCTTTTTACGTTTTTATACAATTTCTGATGATTTTAGTACATTTACAGGAATAAAAGCTATTACGTCGCTTATGACAGGAAATGACGTTGTTGAATTCATTGGAAATGATAATCAGCCATTTCTCATGATTAAGCCAGGAAGTGATACTGAAACGTCATATGAACTGGCAATCTCATACCTTGAATTGAATAAAGGCTATGTCTGTACTTATGTTGATTCGAGCTTTATTTCTTGTCAAATAGATGCTGAAGATACAGAAAAACTTTGGATAGACTCTGAGATGTACACAAAATATTTTGTTGTTTTCAAGTTACCTAAAGAAAAAGAAACTACAAACTAATTGTAGTCTTTTTTAATATTCTAACAACATTTTTATCTAACATAGTGTTGTTTTTTATTAATCAAGTCCATCTCGCTACTATGAGGAATTTAAATGATAGCCCCTTCAAACGTTCGTGTGAGAGAGGGGGGGGGAGTTCGTGTTTTTGTTTAATTAAAAGGGTTTCAAGGAAGCGGGATCATTGATTTTATACTTAGTGATCATTTTAGTATATGGTTTCATGAAGCAGCTAACGGTTGCGATACAACGATTAGCGCTTCATGATCTCACGATTAAGTTAATTAAGAGATTAAGATTCTTAGTTAGTTGGCTCTTTTCTAAGAGGAATGTGAATTTGCAAACCATAAGAAAACCCAAACGACAAGGCTGTGGTTTGGGTATCCATTCATCATAGAGGTACTAATATATATTTGGTATAATAAGGATGTTAATGATATAGGAGGGAGCTAAATGATCAAAAAAATTGGGATGATAATGATGATACTTTTATTAGTTGGCTGTAATTCAGTACAGAACGAAGATAATACCATTGTTTATTCTTTTAAGGGAGAAAGTGAGGATCTAATTTTAAATAATGGAGTTTTGGTTCTATCACCAACAAAACAAATTCTTTATGGGGGTGAATTGCAGTTTAAACAGGAAAACTTATCAAATCTCTTGAATTATTCAATGGAATTTTTCACTTTATCTGATGAAGGAAAAGAGACTTTATTAATCTCTAAAGCAAGTGATATGACCGAAGGTAATGGAATGTCTATATCAGATAATCAAACATTATTAAGTGCAGTAGCTGAAAATGAATTGACAAATCATCTTCAAAACAATATCGAGAATAATTTTTATTTTGAGTTGGCTGTGACTCAAACAAATGGGGATAAACAAGGTTATCCAATAAAATTAGATGTAACAAAAGTAACTGCAGGAGATAATCAATAGTCATTGTTGACAAAAGAAAGTTTTCTTACTGTAGGCGTTTTTTTTGAAGGATATCGCTCAAAAGAGTTTTGAATTTAATCAACGTTTACTTAAAACAAAATCTTTTATTATTGGCTCTGTTTTAGACAAGTGTTGATAAACAATAAAAAAACCTACGGAAAACGCGTCCGTAGGTTTTTTATTCATTTCACTTTTACACCCTTTTTTAAAAGAAATGATTCAAATTCTTCGGGTGTTCCTTTTGAAAATTCGGACTGTTTAACAGGAACTATCACCGCTTTTTCATAAAAAATCATCATAAAATGAGCCGTCTTTTTAACAAAGGTAATCTGCTCATAGTGAACAGTGAGTTTAGCTCCATTTGATGAATAAACTTCCATACATTCATCAAACATGGTCGTCGTTTTAACGATAGGATTGTGATTATGTAAAACAAGTTGTTGACGATAAAAATTCGTTGTTTGTTTTCGAAGGACTTGAGCGCGAATAATGAATAAGCAAACTAAGACAACCACTGATGTCTTAATCATATACCCGTCAAGTCCCCACGTAGCCAAATAATAAACCGAAATTAAACAAAACAAACAAATCATCATTAAAGAAAATCTTCTATATCCCTGAGTACCTACTTTAGTTATCTCCTTTGCGTCCTCTTGGGTTAAAGTAAACTGATTTTCAAATAAAGTTTCCAATTAGCATCTCTCCTTATAGTTCCCTTATGAATTCTTAATTAATTATATTCTTTTTTTACCACACATTCAATAAACGGCTAAACTATGTGTGAAATATCAACACTCTTCTAAAACAGAACCTTCTTAAAAGATGTATCAACTATTCTAGACAGGAATTTAAGTGTTCTTGATAACAATGATCCTCTTGATTAGCAGAAGCATCCCGCTACAAGAATCCATCAAACTTCAATGCTCACAACTAACAACAGAAAATGGATAGGCTAATCATGCACTTGCATCATTAGCCTTTTCTTATCGTATGCTAAGACTCAAATCTAAAGATTTTCGTACTTAGCGGAAATTTATACTTAAACAACGTAATCACTAAATATTCAATCCTCCCACTCACATACGAGCCGTATGGTGAGGTTAGGGGGCTTGACTATTTAGTTGCTGTATTTAACAAGGGTCATTCATCGTAGCGGGATATTATTCTCTTTAGTTAAAGGCTAAATCTTAGTACCAAGAAATTGAAAAAAGCCTCAACGGTTGCAAGGCAACTATTGAGGCTTTTATCATCATCAACAGAAGTATAAATAGGGGATGTAAATAACAGTTCAGCCATTAGCGTTACACGCTTGGCGCTGAGCTGTTATTTATTTTTGTTACTCAATGCTATCTTCTCATTAGGGAGGAATTTGAAATCACAAGACAAATAAGAAAGCCAAAACGACAGGAAATCCTATGGTTTTGGTATCCGAACCTTTTATAGTGATAGAGATATAAGACATGAAGGATATAACCATAGGTATCCCGCTATAAGGAAAGATAAAAATTTATCCCCAAAGGAAAGAGTTACTAAATTATCAATCCCACCAAGTAACCCACATACTAGCGTATGGTAAGGGGCGGTCGGCTTGATATTTAATGGTGGAGATGGGGCGTTTCGGTTAGTATCCACGTCCCATCTAGCTAGATTATTATTAGATGAATTGTCAATAATAAATACGACACTTTCTCATGAAATAGCTCGAATGAAGTTTTCCAATCTAAACATTTTCGTGGTAGATGATTAATGAGGTAGAGCGCCTAATAAAATCGTTCCATCATAAATCCAACGATAAATGGCTTTAAAAGAGATAACACTCTTTAAAATAGTATTGGAAATTTGTTTGGGTGACCAAGTTAGCTCTAAGTATTTTTGAATGGTTTGAATCACTACTTCAGATTTACTCTTACGACGACGACAAGCTAAACGACGAGATTGTGCTAATTCCTCTGCCACCCAACTTGATAAAACGTTGTATGATTTCGTTTAAATTCACGCGTAATCGCTTGTTGATGACGATTTAATTGCCCTGCAATTTGTTTAGTTGAATATCCCGTTTTAGAAAGAACTTCTATACGTGTCCGTTTAAATGTGTTAAGATGGTGATAGCTCATAAATAGATCCCCTTGTTAAGAGTTTAGTGTGGTAACCTCATTCTATAACAAGAATTCTATTTATGAGCTTTTTTATGTGTCGCACTTAATATCACAATCTATCTAAATTAAAAAGAACCTATAAGCTCACACTTTTTTTAAGAGTCTAGCTTATAGGTTCTAGTTTATTGATTTGTCTACTTTTATTTATCAACACTATTTTGAAATATATCCTTTAGTTAATTGACTAGTTTATTTATAAGCAGTATACAGTAATTTAAGGTAATTCCACCTAAACAAGCAGTCAGGATAGTTCCTAAACCAATTGGCCCATTCATTAAAAAAGCTAACAATAATACTAAAATGTAAATGAGAGATTTTGAGAATTGAATGCTTTTCTTCATTTTATCTGTGATGATTAACATTAGATTGTCTAATGGAATCGGGGCAAAATTTGTACGTAAATAAATCGCAGTTCCAAAACTAGTTATGATTAGACCAATACTGAAATGAATAAATTGGATTCCAAAAGTTTGTGAGATGTTTAGTTCTTTTAATATAAGCATCCAAACATCAATAAATGTTCCAGTAATCAAGGCGGTCATCAGCCCAAGAATTTGTGGTTTTCTCATGGTGATAATAGCATTTATCCCAACAATAACTAAGGAAATTAACACTTCCCAAGCACCAATTGATAATCCAACTTTATATGTTAAAGCAACTAATAAGGCGTCTAAAGGTGAGGTACCTAAGTTGGATTTAATCATTAATACAATTCCAAGTGTTAAAATAGAAATTCCTACTAAATACAAAATCCATTTAAAATTTTTCATATTAACTATAATGTCTTTTGCATTAAAAGATGAGGAATTCCATCTTCTATAAATACTTCTGAGGCAGCTTGATAACCTAGTTTTTGATAAAACCCTTCTGCATGTGTTTGACCGTGTAATTTAAATTTGTTGATTCCTTTTTCCATCGCAATGGATTCTAGTCCCGCAATAATTAATTTTCCTAACCCGAATTTTCGATAATCCTTTAAAATACAAATTCGTTCGAGTTTACCAACCCCATCTACAAAGCGAATTCTTCCTGTCCCAACAGGTTGATCTTGATAGTAAGCTAAGATATGATTACATGAATCATTCAATGTATCAAATTCATCTAGCTCATCTTCTAATGGAACTCCCTGTTCATTAACAAAGACATTGATTCTAATTTGAAAAGCAATATTTAGGTCATCTGGATGATTAATTTCTTTGAAAATCATATTTAATACTCCTTTTTGTTAATTTATTTACTGAATGAGAATGAATTGAATTATAATATAAGTTGTAAGATTGATTTGAATTGACTTCACAATCAAACAAAATCTTTTATGAAAGCCACATATATATATTAACGTTTTTTTGTTGTAAATGCAATAAAAATGATGCAAATGCAACAAAAAAGCTATAAGTGTAACGAAAAGGAGTTTGACATGAAAGAAATTTTACGAGAAATTGGGATGATTGCTCGTGCACTTGACTCAATTAGTAATATTGAATTTAAGGATTTAAACCTCACTAAAGGTCAGTATTTATATTTGATTCGGATTTGTGAGAACCCTGGAATCATTCAAGAAAAAGTTGCAGAAATGATTAAGGTTGATCGCACGACAGCAGCACGAGCCATTCAAAAACTTGAATTACAAGGATTTATTGAAAAGAGAGAGGATGAAATAAATAAAAAAATAAAAAAATTATTTCCTACCCAAAAAGGAAATGAAGTATATCCATTTTTAAAAAAAGAGGGAGAACACTCTAATCAAGTTGCTTTAACTGGATTTTCAGAACAAGAAATTGATTGTTTACTTGATTTTCTTCAACGTGTTCGAGAAAATATTGAATCAGATTGGGAGTTTGTAAAAAAAGGGAATAAAAGGGATTATTAAGGAGTGAAATGATTGTTGTGATTTAATGTTGAATAGTTGATAGCAGAGATTCAAAACTTTATAGGTGAATTGGATATAATAACAATATCACACCACAATTGATTTAAAGTAAAAGATAAATATATATAAGTCCAGATAAGTTTTTCACAGTGTAAAAACTAAAGCCCTAGCGGTAGAGGATTAGATTTCTTTCAGAAATCGCTAGGTGACCTCTGGACTATAGGATGCCTTAATATCGAAAAGCTTTAAGTACTAAGACTGACTTAGAAAGATGAAAAACATTTCTGTTTGTATATATATTATTTTTATGTACTGACCTTCATTTATTAAGGAAAGAAGTCTGCTAAAAATTTTATCCTTATAGAAATACGGCTATAAAATATGACCGAAATAACTATAATCATCCCGCTACGATGAAGGATTAAAATTTCATTATTCACAAGAGAAAAAGGATAGGAGAATCATACTGGTGTATCATTCGCCTTTTCTGATTGGATGTTTCACACTCAAACTAAGACTAACACGAATCATCCATCCTCCGAGTTTCCGACATACTGGCGTATGTTCGGAGTGGAGGCTGGGTGGTTCGTTTTTATAATTAATCAAGAGCAATTCAATGTAGCGGGAAGGTGATTTTAATACTTAGTGATGATCATAGTACGTGGTTTCATGAAGCGGCTAACGGTTACAAGGCAACGATTAGCGCTTCATGGTCTATTATCTATTTATAAAGCGAGATAAGTTCATCAAGAGATAGCTTTCTTCTAAGAATGAAATGAACTTACAAACGATGAGAAAACCTACACGACAGAAGTGTGGTGTGGTTATCCATGGATGAGTGATAAATTTAAAAAGCAGTCCTGATAATCAGGATGATCCCATTGTAGCGGGACTTTAAGGTGCTGCTGATTACAGTGAGCAGTTTACTAACCATGTTCACACATTATTTTCCTTTTTGGATGAAATGTTTTTGGTGTTTAAAAGAGGTTTCTTCTAGTAGCGAGAGATTATATCTAGTGTGAAAGAATATATTTTAAGTCATGAGCATATTTATTAACGTAAATAATAAAATGGAGGATAGGTATGAAAAAATATATGAGTCATGAAGAGTTTTGTAATTGCCATACTATTGATCGGCGAGATTTTTATAAAATTGATGAAGAATTAGAAGAAAAAAATATTCATGATCTTTCGAGTAAGATTGAATATGTAAAAGAAAATTATGATGGACAAAGATACATGTATTTTGTTTTAAAGGAATTAGATGATATTATTTTAATGAACTATCAAGAAGTTAATGAAGAATATAGATTTTCAAAAGATGCGGTTGATAGAATGCTTCGTGCCTTTTTATTCGCTACACAATATATACAAGATGGGTTACCAGAACATGCATATGACTATATAAAAGGTAAAACTAGCGTATTTATTAACGAGCTATTACAGCAATATCAAGAAAATGAACAATTAAAAGATATCTAGATGATAAGATATTAATATCCTATTATTTGATAATATTAGAAAAGGCGAATCATACTTAGGTATCATTCGCCTTTTATGATGGATGATAAGACTCAAATCTGATGATTTTCGTTCTTAGCTCAATTACTTACTAATAATAAATATCATATTTTCAATAACTCATGACTATTCTTTAGTAAAGTTAGAGATTATTTGTATCGGGGAGTGAGGGAATGGCAGGAAAATGTGATATTAAGATAAAAGAGGCGTTATTGTGTATTGATAACATATTATTAGATCCTCAAAATCCTAGATTCGCAACAAAGAATCGGTCATATACAATAAGTGATTTTAAAGATGAAAACGTTCAATTGGAAATGATAAAAAAATTAGAGATTTATGAAATGAAAGAATTGATAGAGTCAATTAAAGAGAATGGCTTTTTATCTTTAGAAAGAGTAGTTGTTGTTAGGTTAGAACAAGGTTCAAATAAGTATGTTGTTGTTGAAGGAAATCGAAGAATTGCTGCTATTAAGCTGATTTTAATGAATGAAAAAAGAGATACCGAGTTAAAGAACTCTTTAATGGAAATTAGTGTTTGTGTCATATCAGGTAAAGTATACGAAGACTCACAGGAAGAAAGATATAAAATTGCATCATTAGCCCATCTTTCTGGAAAGGTAGAATGGGAAGAGTATCAAAAGGCTATTTTTTTACATCATATTGTAACGCGATATGGAAAGAAGTGTAAGGAAGCGGGAGTTGAGGTTGGCTTAGGAGAATATCGGGCTATTGCAATGTTTCAGGCATATGAAGCTTATCTATCCATTCAACGATTAGAATGGTATCAAAAAAGTGAAGAAGAATGTTGTACAGATGAATATTATTTTCCACTTTTTTATAAAGCGATGAGAAGTGGTTCTATTAAACGTGACTATTTTAAGGTTAGAAGCAATGTCGTATGTAATCGAGAAAATCTAATGAATTTTTGTCATTGGATTGGAATAATCAATCATCAAAAATTTTCAGATAGGCAAATTAAATACAAAGAACAGATGAAAGATTTAGAAACAGTGCTGAAAGATCCGATAGCTAAACAAGCATTAGAAGCAGGAGAATCACTTGAAGAGGCTATTCAATTAGTGCATCAGCAGAATATAAATCATAAAAAAATTATTTTAGACTTTTTAACCTATTTAAAGAAAATACCCACAAATTATTTAGAAATAATCTCTAAGACAGATAAAAATAATCTAAAGAAAATTGGACAACAATTAGAAAAAATCTTAAATAAGAAGTCTAAGTAAGCATGGATAATAGTATTTACTATAAGTTAGCTTCATACTTGAGAAATTCCAACCCAAACGGTTGCAAGGCAACGGATTGGGTTGGAAGGTATTTGATCTCAGCTATTTAATAAGGGGAGTTATTGATAAAATCATTCTACTGATTTAAAAGAACATTTATATAACAAGGTGATAAGAAAACCCACACGACACGAGTGAGGTGTGGGTATCCTTATGTTTTGATGAGAGATAAAAGAGAAGTTTAAGTAATCGGGAATTCTATCCCGCTACCATGAGGAATTAAATCTTCATCGTTCACAATAGAAAACGGATAGGCGAATCATGTTCATCACATCATTCGCCTTTTTTTATAAAATTTTTCGGTACTAGAATTTTATGTTATTTAGTAAAATGTATTACCCTAATTTTAGAATAAATTTACAATAAATTCAAAATAATTTCCATTTATACAACTTAATTGTTGTTTATCGACAAAAATGTTATTTTTTGTTATAATCGAAGTGAAAAACATAAACAGGGGTGGATTATGGGATTAAAAGAGTTAAATCTTCAAATCCAGTATAGATCTGAAGAAGATGATATTGTGAGAGATTTTTATCAAAAAGTTATAAAAGTTTCTACAGAATATAAAAGAGCTGTAGGGTACTTTTCTACTCAGTCGCTACTATTATTAGGGGATGCAATAGATGAATTTATGACTAATAATGGACGTATGCAGCTAATTGCTTCTCCTAATCTTTCAAGTGAAGATATAGAATTGATTAAAAATGCTTATGATAAACGAAAAAAGTTTATCGAGTCTCGAATTATTTCGTCTTTAGTTATTCCAGAAGACGATTTATCAAAAAGACAATTATCTAAGATTGAAAGAATGATTGAATTAGGAATTTTAGATATTCGTATAGCATTTAGAAATTCTCAAGGAATATTTCATGAAAAGATTGGTATTGTTTCTGATAGTAATAACGATAAAGTAGCGTTTAATGGTTCAATCAATGAAACGCACAATGGTTATTGCGAGAATTTTGAAAGTATAGATTTATATTTTTCATGGGATGAGCGAGATAAGATGCGTATTGATTTAAAAGAAAAAAACTTCGATATGCTTTGGAACAATCAAACGAATAATTTAGAAGTTTATGATTTCAATGAAGCAATTCAAAGAAAGCTCATAGCATACCAAAAAGAAGGATTACTACCTGTGATTGAGGATGATCCTGACACTGAGTTAATTGACCCAAATGAACCTTGCATACCAAAGTATTTAAGAGGAAAAATCCGACCTTATCAATTAGATGCTTTTTCACAATGGGTAGCCAATGATTATCATGGAATTTTACAAATGGCTACAGGGACGGGGAAAACCATTACAGCATGTTACTCTTTGGTTCAATTGTTTAATGAAATGAAAGGAAAAAAACAAAAACAAATTGTTATTGTACTTGTTCCATATAAACACTTAGTAAATCAATGGGTTGAAGAGTTATCAAATTTTTCATATGAACCGTTAAAGGTTTACTCTGATGTTCCTAATTGGGATAGAAGGCTTAATAAGGAATATCAAAGGTTAAACTTAGACTCAAAGCGAAATCACTTATCTGTTGTAACAACCAATGATAGTTTTAAAACTGAGAGGTTTCAAAATATTTTAAAAATAATGAAGCAACGATATGAGGTTATTTTAGTCGCAGATGAAGCGCACAATCTTGGGGCTGAGTCTAACTTTAAAAACTTACCATCTGATATAAGGTATCGTTTAGGTTTAACCGCTACACCAATTCGACATAATGATGAAAGCGGAACCCGAAAGCTGATTGACTACTTTAGTCAAATTGTCTTTAAGTATGATTTAGAAGATGCCATTAATAACGGGTATTTAACTCCTTACTATTATTATCCAATATTAGTGTATCTTGATGAAGTTGAATCAGATCAGTATTATAACATACTAGATGAATTTAAGGGGTACTCATTACAGGAATTAAAACGTTTAGCTCGAACTAATACTGAGTTTAAAGAGGTTATTAGGCTAACATATCAAATTGCAGATGGATCGATTAATAAATTTAAAGCCTTTAAAGATAAGATAAGTGAATATAAAGATACCCATTACAATTTAATTTATTGTACAAGTGTGCCTATTAATGATGGGGAGAATAAGTTCCCGATTAAGCAGATTAATGCAATCAATGTTTTTATGGGAAAAGAGTTAAATATGAGGGTACATACTTTTACTGCTCAAGAAGATATTGTGACACGTCAATCTTTAATTAAACGTTTTACTAACGGAAATGATTTGCAAGGATTAGTTGCTATAAAATGTTTGGATGAGGGGGTTGATATTCCAGCCACTCGACGTGCGTTTATTTTATCTAGCACAACAAACGAAAAGCAATTCATTCAAAGAAGAGGGCGCATTTTAAGAAAAGCAGAGGGAAAAGATTATGCGGAAATCTTTGATTTTGTAACCCTACCAAGAAATTTAGGTAAAGTCATGAGAGATGGTATCACATCAGATGCAGAAATCTTTTTAATTCTTAAAGAATACAATCGAATTAAAGAGTTTTCAAGACTAGCAATCAATTCTGATGTCGGAATGGATTTGGCAACAGAGCTATATGATGTCTATGATTTATCTGAGTATGTTTTACAAGAAATATAGGAGGAGATTTGGGTGAAAGATTTAGAAGCAAAAAAGAGATTGATCATACAAATGGCTAAATTACAATATAAGTTTGATAAAAAAATACTAATGGAAGGTAATACTCAAATTAAAACGCAAGAGCATTTAGCAAAAAAATATAAGGCGATGATTGAGAGAGAGGTAGAAGATAGTGAAATTTAAGTCTATTAATTTAAGTAATTTTAGACAATTTTCAGGGGAAAATAAATTAGAGTTTTCAGTAGAAAATGACAGAAATTTAACCATCATCCATGCAATGAATGGTAGCGGGAAAACAACATTACTTCAAGCATTTAACTGGTGTTTATATGGAAAGTTAAAACTCCCAGAACCAGAAAAACTATTAAATGAAACAATATTTCAACAGATGAAACCTCAAGAACAAAAAACAGTATCCGTAGTCATTGAGGCGATCCATGAGAATATCCATTACACAATTGAGCGTAAAAAAGTGGTTAAAAAAATGATTGATGGAAATCCGAAATTTCTTAAAGAGGATTTTTTAGTCGTATATACTAACGAAGATGGTAACTCGGTACAAGAGCCAGGAGCTAGTGCGGAGAATATTATTAATAGTATTCTTCCAGAAAAATTATCAAATTATTTCTTGTTTGATGGAGAAAGAATAAAAAACTTAGGAGAAAATACTGCACAGGCTCGTAAAGATATTTCAACGGGAATTAAAAATATACTAAATATTGATGTATATGACTCATTAAAAACAATCTTAGAAAGAAAAGTTATGAATGTACTACATTCACAACTCAAAAGTGAAGCTTCCGATGAGTTAGAAAAAAAGAAAACGGAATGTCAAATTAAGACAGCCGAGCTTGAAGCTACTCAACGAAATATTCAACAGTTTGAAAATGATATGGCTCGATTGAATGATGAGATTGATGAATTAGAAGAGCAGATAAAATTGAACGCTCAAGGGTTGAAACTGCAAGAGCAATATAAAGAAAAAGAAATACGTTATAAATCTGTAAAAGATGAGACTAACGCAATGTTGTTCCCAGGGAAAAAAAATCATCCTTCGTTTTCAAAACATTATACGAATTATACTGTCTCTAGGTTACTATCAATTCTAGAGGATGAGATTATGCTAAAACTAGATTCTTCAACTGTTGATGAAGAAGCAATTCCTGGGATTAATGCTACTGCAATCGAAACTATTGTAGAGAAGAAAATGTGTATTTGTGGAAGAAAGATTACTTCAAGTGAAACACAGAGATTGAATAATTTAAAACAATATTTACCTCCACATGATCATCGAGTTTTAATACATGGATTTAAAACCCGATATGATGAAAAGATAGGTAACTTAGAAACTTTAAGTGATGAAAAGCAGGAGTTTATCGCAAATTATTATTTAAAAGATGATGAGAAACTAAAATTACACGAAGATATTAAAAAGTTAGATAGACAGTTAGAGGATGTTAAAGATATCCAGCATCTATATAGCAGTAAGAAGTTAAAACGAGAGCAATTAGAATCAAAAATTACTCAACTTGCACTAGAAAGAGTGAAAGCTGAGACAATCGAGGAAAGATTAAAAGAGTTAGAAGAAGAGATTGAACTGTCTACAAAGCACGATA
>JAUMTV010000081.1 GCA_030531025.1 Turicibacter sp. | reverse complement strand
GGATACATGCTTCGCATGGTAGGTGACCATACCCCAGCAAAGGAGGATTGTTCGCTATGCTCACTGCTGTGGGCCCCATTCCCTACTAGTGGTAGATACATTTTCTTCGAAAATGGTAGGTGACCCACGGCACAACGATCAAACATTTAGTGTGTCGTGATAAATGTAGATTTTATTTCTGTTTATATATAGATGAAAGTATTTATAAATTAATCGTTTAAATTTAATTGATTTAGAGGAATTTGTGAATAGTTTATATTATATAAGATTTAGAGATCAGGAGGTGGTCAGATGAAAAAAATAATATATGTGATATTATTCGTCGTAGTTTCTATTGCGTTATATCGTAATATTAATGAAATGTCTTTAGAGAAAGAGAAAGTATTACGTATTTGGGTTAGTAGTGAAGAATATGAGGTTTTAAAAGAAGTAAACCCAATCTTTGAATCGATGTATCAGGTAGATGTACAAATGAAAATCGTTACTTCTGAACAAGTTCTTTCAACACTTCCTTTATATACAGCGTCTTCAGAATATCCAGATGTGATTACAGCTTCTCATACATTAGTCTCAGATTTAGTGTCTAGAAATGCAATCAGCCCGATTAGTGAAGTCTTTGAAACTTTAAAAATTTTACCAACAGTTATATCGGGATTTAAAGTAAAGGGAGAGTACTATGGGATTCCATATAATGCTCAAACGGATATTTTATTTTATAACGAAGATACTTTTCAAGATGGAATTAGTTCCTTTTCTCAGTTAAATCAATATCAAGATGTTTCTTTAGCAATTGATTATCAAAATATTTATCATATCAATCCATTTATAACTGGTTTTGGCGGTTATACTGTTGGCGTTGATAACTTCGGTGATACTAATTTTTATGATATTGGACTAAGCAAAGAAGAATCTGTACAAGGATTAACAACTATGCTTCATTTGCTTGATAAAACGTTACTTTATGATGATGAATTCGATGTCTATCAATCATTTATTAATCAAGAGGCTAATTTAATGATTGCTCCGTCTTCGTTAATTAGCTCATTAGAAGCAGTGTATCCTAATTTAGGCTATCAGGCTATTCCAAATTTTATAGAAGATATTTTACCTTACACCTATATGAAAATTGATACGTATCAGATTACAAATTTAAGTAAAAATAAAAAATTAGCTATAGAGTATTTAAAATTTTTATTAACAGAGGAAGTAGCAGCTTCACGCTATGAGAAGAATCGTTCAATTGCTCCTGTTGATTATGAAAATGTAATTTCGCAGGATTCTTACTATAGAGTAGTAAAGAAACAATTACATCGATCAGTTCCTCTTCCAAACCAAGTGGAATTTAGTTATTTATATAAACCATTCGAAGAAGCTGCGACAACATTTTTATTGTTACCGGATCAAATTCAAAGTATCATGGATGATGCAGTTAATAGAATTAATGAGGAATTAGAAAATGTCATTCAGTAAAAAGTAGGAGTTTATAATCCTACTTTTTTGATTGAAATAAGTAATCGGTTTTAGAATGTTCTGTATTGTTTTTTAAATTACAGGTGGATATAATTATATTGATTTGAAGCGCTTTAAAAAGTGTGATAAAAAGGGGGATATATTCATGGAGAAAAAATGGTGGCATCGATCAGTTGTGTATCAAATTTATCCAAGAAGTTTTAAAGATACAAATGGGAATGGTGTTGGAGATTTAAGAGGAGTTATTGAAAAATTAGACTATTTAAAAGAACTAGGGATTGATGTTATTTGGTTATCACCAGTATACAAATCACCGATGGACGATAATGGATATGACATCTCTGATTATCAAGATATTGCACCAGAGTTTGGAACTATGGCTGATATGGATGAATTAATTGAACAAGCTAACCATCGAGGAATTCGTATTTTAATGGATTTAGTTGTAAATCATACAAGTGATGAGCATCCTTGGTTTTTAGAAGCAAAGAAGTCAAAGGATAATCCATATCGCGATTATTATATCTGGAGAGATCCTGCAGAAGATGGTGGGGTTCCAAACGAGTTGAATTCAACCTTCTCAGGAACTGCGTGGCAGTATGATGAAACAACGGGACAGTATTACTTACATTTATTTAGTAAGCGTCAACCAGATTTAAATTGGGAAAATCCAAAACTAAGAGAGGAAGTTTATCAAATGATGAACTTCTGGCTTAAAAAAGGAATTGGTGGCTTCCGTATGGATGTTATCGATTTAATTGGAAAAGAAATTGATCAACTAATAACAGGAAATGGGTCACAATTACATCCATATCTTCAGGAGATGAATCAAGCATCATTTGGAAACTATGATGTTTTAACAGTGGGTGAGACATGGGGAGCAACACCTGAAATTGCAAAGCTGTACTCTAATCCAGGTCGCCATGAATTATCTATGGTTTTTCAATTTGAACATGTATCAATCGACTGGCATCCACAAGAAGGGAAATGGCGATCAACAACATTTGATTTTATTAAATTTAAAGAGATTCTGAGTAAGTGGCAAACATCATTAAAGGGCGAGGGATGGAATTCATTATTTTGGAATAATCATGATTTACCACGTATTGTTTCACGTTGGGGAAATGATCAAGAATATCGAGTTCAAACGGCAAAAATGTTTGCGTCCCTACTACATTTAATGCAAGGAACACCATATATTTATCAAGGTGAAGAAATTGGAATGACTAATGTCCAATTTGATTCATTAGAAGAGTATAATGATATTGAAATTCATCAATTCTATCGTGATAATTTACAAAAAGGTTATACACATGAACAAATGATGGAAGCAATTTGGAAAAATGGTCGTGATAATGCAAGAACACCGATGCAATGGGATGAATCAGAACATGCAGGATTTACAAGCGGAACTCCATGGTTAAAAGTAAATCCAAATTATAAAACGATTAATGTAGAGAAGGCATTAGAAGATAAGCAGTCAATTTTCTATCATTATAAGAAATTAATTGAATTACGTAAAAATAGTAATTATAGCGATACGATCATTTATGGAGATTATAAACTTTTATTACCAGAAGATCATCAAGTATTTACTTATACGCGTGAAGATGAACAATATAAATTGTTAGTTGTTGCGAATTTTAGTGAAGAAGAGATTACTAGAACATTTGAAGATGAAGTTAAAGAAGTTATCCTTTCAAATTATAATGACTCAAGTTTAGAATTATCAAACTTAAAACTAAGGCCATATGAAACAATTATTTTTGAATTAGTCAAATAATCTTATAGAAGAAAGACACCATTAAATAGTAAAGCGGTGTCTTTTTCTATTATCTGTAAAAAACATGCAATACGTAAGCGGATACAAATGATTGGGTAAAAAAAATCAATATTTTAGAATAAATTGATGGAAAAATAGTATAAAATCTGATAAAATCATTCATTTATACTTATTTTGGAGATATTTTCACTCAATGGACACAATTTGGACATGATTATATGAAAGAATTAAATAAAGAACAGAGAGAATGAAATAAAAAAATGAGTTTATACATTCTAAACAGTCACCAAGGCTAGAAAGAAACTTTATTGCCATAAGTAATAAAGTATGGAGGTCGTAATGATATGAAGAAAAAAATTGTAGGAGCTGTTATCGCTACGATGATGTTTACAGGGAATCATCAAAAAGTAGCAGACGCATCGACATTAATAGCGCCAAATGTTGTTTATCGAGTATATATAGATGATGAAGTAGTAGGATTAATTACAGATCAATCAGAATATCAAGAATTCATTGAAGAACGTAGTCAAGAATTATCAAAACAATATCCTAACCAGGAGATTAAAGCTCCAACGAATGTTCGTATTGAAGAGGAACTTACGTTATTACCAATTGAAACGATTGATAATGAGTCAGTATTAAAAACAATTGCACAAAAAGCAAATTTTCAAGCATCAACACAACAAGTTACAATTGGAGAAACAACTTTTGCTGTAGAAAATGCAAATGTTGTTTCAAATACATTGTTAGAGTTAATGACTTATTATACAGGTGAAGAAGATTTTAAAAAAATTATGGATATTGAGAATCCAATTCAATCATTAATGGAATCTGGATCACAGTACATCGGTGCTAAAGTAGTGGAGCCTGTTAAAGTAGAAGTAACATACGTTTCACCTGAGAATATTTTAACACCAGAACAAACAAGACGTATGATGCTATATGGGCAAGCAGAGCCAAAGAAAACAGTTGTTTTTGATGAAGATTCATCACTTTGGTACATTGCTAATGATCATGGAATGACAGAGGAAGAATTAATTTTATTAAATCCACAAGTAAAAGGATTAAAATGGGCAGATTTATTAGGGATGGAACTTGATGTAACACCATTAAATCCTATTGTTACTGTTGAAACAGAAAAAGAAAATGTAAATGTTTCATCTGTTGCCTATGAGACAGAGTACATTGATGATGATACAATGTTAAAAGGGCAAACAACAATAAAGCAAGAAGGTCAAGCTGGAGAGCATTTAGAGCGTACAAAAGTTATCTATGAAAACGGAGAAAAGATTTCAACAGAAGTAGTAGAAGAAACAACACTATCGGAACCAGTTAATAAAATCGTTGTTCGTGGAACAAAGGTTGTCTCAGGTGTAGGGAATGGAAACTGGGTGTGGCCAACAACAAGTCGTAATGTGACATGTGGATATTTATGCTACAGTGGACACTATGCGATCGATATATCAGCTTATGTTGGACAACCAGTTTATGCAGCTGATAGTGGTGTAGTTGTTAGTGCAGGATATAGTAATGCATATGGTTATAATATTTTAATTAATCATAAAAATGGATACTATACACGTTATGCTCATTTAGATTCTTTAAATGTCTCAACTGGACAAACAGTTGAAGGTGGACAAACGATCGGACTAGCTGGAAATACTGGAAATTCGACAGGACCACATTTACATTTTGAAATTCGTACAAATACAGGTAGCCAACCAAGCTATGCACCAAACCCATTAGATTTTTATTAATTAAAGGAATTAAACCTCTAGCGATTAGCATACTATAAGGTATACTAAGCTAGGGGTTTTTTAGCTAGTTAATATCATAAATATAGTTAAGTAGATTTGTAATGAAAATGTATAAACCAAGTCGGTTTATTGACAAATAACTATGAACTTGATATATTAATTAACATACAAAAAAAGTAAATTTTAAAAATTATAGGAGTGTGAATTGTTTTGGACCCGTCCATGTATTACATAATACTTGTTATCATGATTATTTTATCAGCCTTCTTTAGTGCTTCAGAGACAGCCTTTTCGAGTGTAAACTTAATTCGCTTGCGTCAGTATGCGGAAGATGGTCGATCAGGTGCTAAAAAAGCATTAAATGTAGCAGAGCGATTTGATGAAGTTTTATTAGCGATTTTAATTGGAAATAATATTGTCAACTTAGCTTCAGCCTCACTTGCAACTATTGTAGCAACAGAAGTTTTAAATTTAGGGGCATCAGGTGGACCGATTGCGACAGCTGTAATGACAGTTCTAATTATTATCTTTGGTGAGATTTTACCTAAATCATATGCAAAAGAAAATTCAGAATCATTAGCTCTATCTATTGGTTCAATCTATTATTATATGATTATTATTATGAAGCCACTAATTAAAATTTTCATGGTTTTAAAAGAATTTGTGGCTAAGTTATATCGTAAAAAGGAAGATGAACCATCAGTGACTGAGGACGAACTGAACGTAATCATTGATACAATGGAAGAAGAGGGGGTCTTACAGCAAGATGAAGTTGAGATGCTTCAAAGTGTTCTTGACTTAAGTGAAACATTTGTTAAGGATATTATGACACCTCGAGTTGATGTTGTTGCTGTAAATGTTCACGATTCTACTGAACAAATAAAGAATGTATTTTTGGAAGAAAAGTATTCAAGAATCCCAGTTTATGATGAATCGCGTGATAACATCGTAGGGATTTTATATGAGCGTGATTTATTCTCTGCAATTATTGAAAAAGGATCGACAGAAGAAATTATCATTTCTGATATCATGCGAGATCCAATGTATGTTTCATATACGATGCGAGTTTCTGATTTATTGACACGATTACAGTTAGAAAAGCAACATTTAGCTATTGTTGCAGATGAGTATGGTGGAACAGCGGGTCTTGTCACGATGGAAGATGTGTTAGAAGAGGTTGTCGGTGAAATTTATGATGAGCACGATGAAGAAGAGCAATTCTTTACAAAGAAAAGTGATACATTATATGAAGTTAAAGCCGATATTGAATTAGATGAGTTATTTGATATTATGGATATCGACTTAGATATTCCAGAAGATGCCTATTCGTTAGGTAGTTGGATGTATTCAAAAATTGAGGATATTCCAACAATTGGAGATATGTATCAATATCATAATTTAGTGTTTACAATTATTGAAGTTGAAGATCGACGTATTAAGCGTGTTAAGATAGAAGTCGTTGATACGGAAGAAATAGAAACTGAATAGTAAAAAGAGAATTTGGAGAGGATTAATCTTCAAGTTCTCTTTTTTTGTGATTATGGTAAAATAAAGAAGTATTGAAAGAGGGGATGATATGGTAGTTATATATTTATTATTAATAGTGTTAATTATTTTAGTTGTATTAGTACTAATCAGACAAACTCCAAATAGGGGAACACGTCAACATTCATTACTTGAACAGCAAGTAAAGCGTGTCATTGATGAACAACAACGAATGGAAAAAAGGTTACAGCAATCTAATTTTCAGATGTTAGATACAGTTAGCCAAAATAATGAGCGCGTTTTGGATCGATATAGTCAGTTTGAGCGAACGATTCGTCAGCAGTTACTACGGCATAGTACACAAGTGACAGAAGAGTTGCAGCGTGATTTTGAGAAGTTAAATGAACGTATAGAAGTAAATTTAATGCGAATTAATGATAAAGTTAATGAGCGCCTGGATCAATCGTTTAATAAGACGAATGAGACGTTTCAAAATATTTTAGTTCGTTTAGCGAAGATTGATGAAGCACAGAAAAAAATTGAAAATTTATCAACAGACATTGTTTCACTACAAACTCTATTAACAGATAAAAAAAGCCGAGGAACTTACGGTGAGGTTCAACTGTATCAAATTTTAGCATCGGTTTTTGGTGAGAAGAATGATCGTTTATATCAAACGCAATATAAACTTTCAAATGCCACAATAGTGGATGCAATTTTATTTGCGCCAGAACCGCTTGGGAATTTACCAATAGACTCGAAGTTTCCACTAGAAAATTATCAACGAATGATGGATCGAACATTAATGGATGTTGAATGCCAAATTGCGACTAAACAGTTTAAGCATGATGTTAAAAAACATATTGATGATATAGCGAATAAATATATTACACCTAAAGAAACATCAGATCAAGCGATTCTATTCTTACCAGCTGAAGCAATTTTTGCAGAGATTAATGCTTATCATATTGATTTGATTGAATATGCCCAACAAAAGCGAGTCTGGTTAGTTTCTCCAACAACGTTAATGTCTACGTTAACCACTATTCAGGTGATTTTAAATAATTTAGAGCGTGATCGACATGCCCTAGTCATTCAACAAGAATTAAATAAGTTAGGAGAAGAATTTAGGCGATATAAAGATCGTTGGGATAAGTTAAGTCGGCATATTGATAGTGTTTCAAAAGATGTTAAAGAGATTCATATTACGACAGAAAAGATTGGTACAAGGTTCGATGCTATTTCAAATGTTGAATTAGATTTTAAAGAATAGTCGTTAATAATTGACAAATAAAACGTTTATTTTTATAATGGATAAGTAAACTAGAAAATAAATACAATAATATACTCTTATTAAGAGCGATGGAGGCATAGGGGCCTATGAAGTCGCGGCAACCTCTTTTGATAGGAAGGTGCCAACCCAAGCGAGTTTTACTCGAGCAATAAGAGGGTTTGAATCAGTCATTCAAGTCCGCTTATAGCGGACTTTTTTTGTTAGTTGAACTATACATCGAAAGAGTTGTTCTTTCGATGTCATCCGCTAATGTGCCAAGTATGTTGTCAGCGCGTAGCGATGCAGGATACCTACTATTCACCTTTGTCGAATTAGTTGGACTATACCTCGAAGAGACAACTTCGGGGTTATCAACTCTAGTTCCAGGGAGTAATGAACGGTAGTGAATCGCGACCATCTTTTGCGGATTTAACGCATTAGATGAGCTATATGTAAGCTTATCTGCTTGAGCAGGGTGAAATCTAGATAAACTGTACACCGTAGGTGCGACAATACGTTTTTAGTTTGGATGTTATCTACTAGTTTGTTAAAGGAAAAAAGAATTACTTAGAGAATATGGATTATTTTTCTTGAATTGTCCATTATAAATATGAATGATTGATTTTGTTAATGATTTTAAAATATTAACCGACCCGAGTATTTATCTTAGATAAAGAACTTAATAATATAGAGTATCCCTTAGTGTAATAGAAGGAGGACAATTATGACAGAACGTCGTTTATTTACATCAGAATCTGTAACAGAGGGGCATCCAGATAAAATTGCAGACCAAATTTCAGATTCAATTTTAGACGCTATTTTAGCTAAAGATCCTATGGCTCGTGTAGCTTGTGAAACCTCTGTAACAACAGGGTTAGTTTTAGTGTTTGGAGAGATTACTACTTCTTCATACGTTGATATTCAAAAAGTCGTACGTGAAACAATTCGTGAAATTGGTTATGATCGTGCAAAGTATGGATTTGATGCAGATACTTGTGCTGTATTAACTGCGATTGATGAGCAATCAGTTGATATTGCAATGGGAGTTGACCAAGCGTTAGAGGCACGTACAGGTATTATGTCAGATGAACAAATTGAAGCAATTGGAGCAGGTGACCAAGGATTAATGTTTGGTTTTGCTACTAATGAAACCGAAGATTATATGCCTTTACCAATCTCATTAGCACATAAATTATCTCGTCGTTTAACAGAAGTTCGTAAAAACGGGACATTAAGTTATTTACGACCTGATGGAAAAACACAAGTAACAGTAGAATATGATGAAGCGGGTAAACCAGTAGCAATCGATACTGTGTTACTTTCAACTCAACATTCACCTGAAGTTAGTCATGAGCAAATTGAAGCAGATATTAAAAAATATGTATTTGATACTGTATTACCAAAAGATTTAGTGACAGAGAATACTCGTTATTTAGTCAATCCAACAGGTCGTTTTGTTATCGGTGGACCACATGGAGATGCAGGATTAACAGGACGCAAGATTATTGTTGATACATATGGTGGATATGCTCGTCATGGTGGTGGAGCATTTTCAGGAAAAGATGCGACTAAAGTAGACCGTTCAGCAGCTTATGCAGCTCGTTACGTAGCAAAAAATTTAGTAGCTGCAGGATATGCTGATAAAATTGAAATTCAATTATCATATGCTATCGGTGTAGCACAACCAACATCAATTATGGTGGATACATTTGGAACTGGAAAAGTATCAAATGCAAAGATTGTAGAGGTTATTCGTGAAAACTTCGATCTACGTCCAGCAGGAATTATTCAGATGTTAGATTTACGTCGCCCAATTTATAAACAAACAGCTGCATACGGACATTTTGGACGTACAGATGTTGATTTGCCATGGGAACGTTTAGATAAAGTTGAAGCGTTAAAAGCTCAACTTTAATAGTTAAAAACCTGATTCAGTTTTTGGATCAGGTTTTTATATGCTTATATAAAATGTATCCGACTAGAAACAACATGTTTTTGTAATTAGGTGATATAATATAGTGTAAAATGAAAGTTTAAATATGTGAAAGGAAGTGCCTCTGTGCGTAAGAAGGTATTGTTGATTATTAATCCAACTTCAGGACGTGGGATGATCAAAGATTACTTACTCCTCATTATTAGTCAGCTAAGTGCAGCAAATTATGAAGTAGTCGTTTATCCAACCAAAGCTAAGCATGACGCAGTTGAGAAGATGAAAGAATCTAGAAGATATGATTTAGTTATTGCAAGTGGTGGAGATGGAACGTTAAATGAGGTGATTACAGGATTGATTGAGGCAAATGCAACAACTCCAATCGGTTATATTCCAACGGGAACAACTAACGATTTTGCAATGACATTAGGGATTCCTAAAAATATTCCAAAAGCTTTAGATTTATGTATCCAAGGAAAACCGATGTCTATTGATATTGGTCAGTTTGGTAATCGATATTTTACTTATGTTGCAGCTTTTGGAGCATTTACAGATGTTGCTTATGAAACACCACAACCGAGAAAGAATATGTTAGGTGGATTAGCTTATTTAATTGAAGGGCTATTAAAGTTACCGACGATTCAGTCTTATAAATGTAAAATTACTTATCGTGATGGAGTCATTGAAGGAGATTATATTTTTGGTATGATTTCTAACTCAGATTCGGTTGCAGGAATTAAAAATGCATTTGGAAATCATGCAGATTTAAGTGATGGTTTATTTGAAGTAACTTTAATTCGTGCACCAAAAAATCTGATTGATATTCACCGAATTTTAAATGACTTTTTAAATACTCAATATGATCCAGAATATGTGGTGACATTTAAGACTGATCGTATGACTGTTGAGAGTGAGCAAGATGTTAAGTGGACCTTAGATGGTGAAGATGGTGGGATTTTAAAAAGTGTTAATATTAGAAGTTTACAACGACGAGTCCAAATTTTATCTTTAAAAATGTAGCCATCGGCATTTAAAGGACAGATTGATGTTAAATGAAGTTGGTAGCGCCTCTATGGTAGATGAAAAAAAGTGATTCTGTTTATGATGCAGAGTCACTTTAAATACTACTATAGAGGTATTTTTATGTTATTAGGGCGACCTTGTTAATCGTCTAATGTAAAGGGAGTCCGTTCAATAATAGGTTTTTCTTTTGAATGAATGTTCCGATGTTTTGAACTATTGTTTTGAAGGGACTTATTAATAAATCGGATTAACTTTACAACTATAAATATGAAAAGGTAGAAGGTCATCCCTGTCACTAGTCCTAAAACATCAATTTCAAAGTCGCTAATTTGTCCTGTTCTTCCTTCGACAAAGAGTTGATGGATTTCATCACTAAAGGCAAAGAATGATCCACAATAAAAAGTAAGTAGGAAGGCTTTATAGAAGTTAAAGGCATAAGTAAAGACTCCCATTGAGAGTATCCCAAGTACCATATAAATCCCAAAGTGTGCCCATTTACGAATGATAAAGCTCCAATTACTGTAGGTAGAGAAGATAAGAGGATAAAGCTCCTCTAGGTTTAATTTATGAAGGACTTTAATAACAAATTGATTCCACTTATGTAAAAGCTCATTTAAAAATTCAAATTGACTTAAGAATAAATACAAACTATTTGAAAGAGAGCCAGACTCATGACCGGTTTGAGCGGATAGGTTATAAATTAGCTTTGTAAAACAATAGATTGTCATTAGTCCAATAAAGAGAAAGAGTCCTTTTTTTAAATGTTCTCGTTTCATATGCACCCCCATCATTAAGATTTCAAGTATTATATAATATTTTCCTGATAATTGCTATAGCTTTTTTGTATAATGAAGTATGAATCTGATTTTAGGAGACATACTAAAAAATCGGATTTTTAATGAGTTTCATGTAATTTCTATATAGGAGCTAGAAGGATGAAGAGATTATATATGTTAATAGTGTGTTTGTTGTGCTTATTATCGGCACAAATAAAGATATTAGCAGATGATGATTTAGGTTCAGGTGGTTATCAAGATTTTTCTACAGTAGAGAGTACTTTGGAAAAGCTTCAATCTTATAACCCAAGTGGACTAGTTAATTATATACAAGTCATCGATGAGTTATTTTCGATTGAATCTTTATCTGATTTGTTTAACCCGTATTATTACTACAGTATTAATACAAATATGAGCAATGCGACGGAAACTACACGTACAAAGATTGTTAGTTCTTACTGTGATCCGTATTATTATGAAGTTGTGATGGCAAAGTCTGATGGAAGTTATGAGCATGTCGCTTGTTTGCAAACGTTTGAAGAAGCAAAAGAATTAAAATCTAAGGTTCAAGGGTTGACGTTTGACGATGGAGTTTTGGTTGTTTTAAATGATGGCATGATTGTGATTTCAATGGAGCCAACTGTTGTGCAATTTAAAACGACAAGTTGTGGAGCCAATCATAATTTAACGAATCATGAAACGCAAGATACGTATATTAATGCCTGTTATATTGATGAGGCATTATTAGTTGATGAAACAGAAGATGCGTTTAAAATTTATATGTCAGGTTATGATGGTTGGATTGATCGTCATGCGCTGTATGATGTTTCGGCAAGTGCTGAAACATGGGTCAGCATTATTCCGAGTAATCAAGTTCAAAACATTTCGTACTACGCCAAAGAAGGTGAAGATCTCATTCACTATTTGGCCCAAGATGTTCGAGATGTTTTAGCAAAGACACCTTTGATTATTGGGAAAGCGCCGCAGTGGATGGAAGAGGGAAAAAACTATTACAGCTACGATGGGATTTATTTTTATGAAGATTGGCAATCAATCTCAGTTGATGGCATAGGAGCAATAAATAGTAGTGAGCCGCACTATAATTATTTTCAATACCTGCCGTATCGTTCAAAAACTAATTATACGTATGATGAGTTAAATAATTATGTAGATCAGCTAGGTTATACACAGAAGGCAATTGTCTATCCACCAATGGACAATGAAAGTCAGTTGGTGAATGAAGGGGAAAGCTTTTTAGAGGCGCAAGAGTTATTTGGAATTAATGGTGGACTAGAGTTTTCGATGGCTTTACATGAAAGTGGTTATGGTCGTAGTAAAATTGCGATCGAAAAGAATAATATGTTTGGAATGAATGCGACGGATCAAAATCCATATGGGAATGCAACGCTGTTTACGAGTATTCGTAGCGGAGTGTTTTATCATGCAGAACGCTATGTGTCTTGGGGATATACTGATGCTATTTCTGATTTTAGGTACTATGGATCACACGTTGGAAATAAAGGTAGTGGGATGAATGTTAAGTATGCCTCTGACCCTTACTGGGGTGAAAAAATTGCAGGGCATTACTATCGTATGGATAAAGCATTAGGTGGTAAGGATTATAATCATTATCAACTTGCGATTAAACAGAATGATGAAGCGATTTCTATTTATGTGAATTCGGAGTGTAATCCTGCTTATTTAACTTCAAATCAACAACAGAGTATGGGCATTCGTAACTATCCTGTTTTAGTGTTAGATCAAACGGAGAATCAGCTTAAAATTCAAAGTGATATGCCGATTTCAGAACAAAAAATGGTAGCGTTTGATAGCGCATATAATTTTAAAACGAGTGAGGCTTATGTTTTAAAGGATGATTTTATGTTCATCAATGATGCAACATTTAATCAGCCGAATGAGGTGCTGACGTATCTCACTCTTTCGACAGGAGACGAAGTAGAAGTGTCTCAATTATTGGGGATATCCTCATTACACTTAGAAGAACTTGAATTTGAAAGCACGGATAATTCAGTAGCAGTGATTAAACAAGATAAGTTGATTGCTCATTCATCCGGAATCACTCGAATTTCATCACCCCAAAATAGTGAGATTTATTTTGATGTGAGAGTTGTTGTTCCAGTTGAATCGTTACAGATTAAAACGGAGGTAAGGCCATTGAGGGTAGGTGAGAAGGTTACATTAGATTATGAACTTTTACCTTTAGATGCGAGTAATCAGAATGTTTTATGGTTAAGTAGTGATGAGAAGGTAGCGATAGTTACACAAGATGGTAAGGTACAAGGGATTGCCGAAGGAGAGGTTACGATTTCAATTTTAAGTGACGATGGAGGGGTTACAGACCAAATTCATTTAAAAATTAAATAGTAAAATGATTGTCTATATATAAACAGATAAGTATTCTACATCTAAGGTGACAAACAAAAATACTGATATCCTTTATTTATAAAGACACCCTATCGTCCAGGGGTC
>JAUMTV010000080.1 GCA_030531025.1 Turicibacter sp. | reverse complement strand
CCATTCCCTAGCAGTGGAGGATTAGATTATCTTTGATAATCGCCAGGTGACCCCTAGACGATAGTTGGCCTTGAACTTAAAGAGGGCTAGAAACTGAGTATGATTCTGAAAATGTAGATTATTTCTCTGTTTTTATATAGAGTGGATTATTTATGCTGATGTTGGAGGTTAAATTTATGATTGAGGTAACACTGTTAGGATGTGGAGGCGGAACACCACTACCAACACGATACTTATCTGCTACTTTAATAAACTATAGGGGAAGAAAAATTTTAATAGATTGTGGAGAAGGAACTCAAGTGTCTATGCGAGAGATTAATACAGGATTTAAGTCTATCGATGTTATTTGTATTACACATATCCACGGTGATCATATTATTGGACTACCAGGGCTTTTAGGGACGATTGGAAATAGTGGTCGGACTGAGCCAATTCATATTATTGGTCCAGAAGGTATTAATGAAGCGGTGAGTGCAGCTAGAGTCATTGCTAGATATTTACCATATGAAGTAGTTGTTATTGAAAATCCTAAACAGCCCATTGAGTTATTAACAAATGAACTAAAAGGCCAGCTAGTAATCGAAACATTGAATGTTGATCATTCATCACCTTGTTTAGCCTATAAAATCTATATTAAAAGACAAGCGAAATTCGATATCAATAAGGCAGTAGCTAATCAAGTGCCTCGCCCATTATGGAATCGGCTCCAAAAAGGAGAAGACAACATTTCATATGAAGGAAGCGTCTATGTAAAAGAGATGGTATTAGGAGAAAAGAGAAAAGGCATTCAATTAACGTTAGTCACAGATACGCGACCAATAGATGAGGTCATTCCTTTTATTGAAGGAAGTAATTTATTTATTTGCGAAGGGACGTATGGAAGTATTGAAGAAGTGGCAAAAGCCATCCAAAATAAACATATGACTTTTGAAGAGGCTGCCAATTTAGCTTTAAAAGCAAATGTAAAGCAATTATTGCTCACGCATTTTGGTGCTGCCATGACAGATCCATTACAATTTGAAAAAAATGCAACTCAAATTTTTAAACAAACGATAATAGGTCATGATCATTATAAAATACAATTAAATTTTGAAGACTAAAACTTATGTTTCGCTCACTTTTATAATATGTGATACGATAAAAAGGAAGAGGTGACCTAAATGATTAATTATATCGCTAAAATTACAATTTATGTTAATAACCAAGAAGAAGCAAAGCAGTTTTGGACTGAAAAAATGGGATTTATCTGTCATGAACAATTAATGGGCCCACATTTTAAATGGATGGAAGTTAAACCAAATGAAAATACAGTGACATCGTTTGTTATCTATGATAAACAATTGATGAAAGCTCAAAATCCAAGTATTTCAGTTGAGCATCCTAATGTTATTTTAAGTACATCATCTATTGAAACGGCCTATCAAAAGCTGAAAGAAAATGAAGTAGAAGTAGGACCATTACAAGAAATGCCTTATGGTAAAATGTTCTCGTTTAAGGATCAAGATGGAAATAGCTACTTACTTCGAGAAGATAAATAATGAGATAAAAAAGCTAACATGATGTTAGCTTTTTTGATGATTTGAAAATTTTGTATGATACTTAATTATTTTAATGGTCAGTTCTTTAACGAACGAGTCAAATTTATATTAGAAAATTTTTATAGTTCATAAGTGATTTTAGAAAATTAAGGCATTAAATTAAAATAATTTTAATTATTGAGAATACAAGTAGACGAGTGGGAAAATCTAATATTATATCGTATTAGGAGGTCTATAGATGGAAAAAAAAGTCCGACTATTTTCTGCCATAATTGTTCCTGCATTACTATTTGTGTTATTCACAGTAGGTTATCAAAGCTACCTTCCACAACAAAATGTCATCGAGTTATTAGATCATTATAAATCATTACAATATGATAGTGAAAATGTAGCAATTCGATTAGAAACAGATTCATCAGTAGAAACTGTTTTTTTAAATAAGATTTTATCGACGATGGATTATAAAATACTAGAAAGTCATGTAAAAGGAGATAATGCTACTGTTTCATTGCAAATTAGTAATATTAATTTAGATGATATGCTAAATAATTATGAAGCAAGTTTAGTAGAACAAACAATAAAATCTGTAGAGAATCAAAATACAGAAGCTGTTTCTCATATCGATGATTTTGAAATTAGTTTATTAGTCAATTTAATTGATGATCCAGATATAAAAAAAGAATATGTTAGTCAAGAAATCGATTTAAACCTTCATAAAGACAATGGGAAGTGGATTTTAGAAGATAGTGATGAATTTTTTAAAGCGATTGTGGGCTGTCAGTCTGACCATATTACTTTTGAACATTTAACACGTGAAGTGAAGTAAATTTGAAAAGCTGTTTTGATACTGTAGTCAAAATAGCTTTTTTGTTGAATCTGTGGTATAAATAGGAAGAAATAATCTGTTTAAATTAAGATGAGTTGGATGTAACAAGGAGGAAAAAATGGTAAAATTAATCGCTACTGATATGGATGGAACGTTATTAAATAGTAAAAAAGAGTTTCCAGACCATTTATTTAATGTAATTGAAGAACTACATAAACATCGTATTAAATTTGCAGTTGCTAGTGGTCGTCAATACTATACGTTATTAAAAGATTTTGAACCAGTAAAAGATGAGATGACATTTATCTGTGAAAATGGTGCATTAGTTTTTGATCAAGGAGAAAATATTTTCTGTGATGCTTTACCATATGAAGATGTTGTTAAACTAATTGAAATGATTCGCCAGATTGACCATACATATCCGATTTTATGTGGAGTTGAATCAGCTTATATTGAAGATTCAACGGAAGAGTTTGAAAGAAATGCAGCGATGTATTATGCTCGTTGTGAGCAGGTGAATGATTTATTAGAGGCTGCTAAGAAAGATCGAATTTGTAAGATCGCAATTTTTGATACTACTGATGCCCAAACAAATACTTACAAGCATTTATCTTCCTTGAATGAAAAATTTAAAGTCTCATTATCAGGTCATGAATGGGTAGATATCATGAATCTAACAGTTAATAAAGGGGAAGCTATGCGTTTGATTCAACAAAAATATAATATTTCTTATGATGAAACAATGGCTTTTGGTGATTACTTAAATGATTATGAAATGATGAAAACATGTTATTACAGTTATGCAATGAAAAATGCACATGAGGAGTTAAAAGCAATTTGTAATTTTGAAGCTCCTTCTAATGATGAAAATGGTGTCATCGTAACGATTGAAAAATTTCTTCAGAATAAAAAAGCAAATTAATTGTTTTTAAAAAAACGACATGAGATAATAAATATGTCTCAAGGAGACAATCTTTTTTGATTATAAACAATGTCCTTGCCAAGACATATTTAACAGTAAATTACTCCCCCGAGAGTTTTAATAATTCTCCCTCAAATAATTATTAATAACCTCAAGATGTTGTCCAGTTATCTGCTGTAACTGGACATTTTTTTTTGCAATCGATTATATTGACCATTTTGATAAATTTTATTTTTAATCTTATGTTCTATTTTTATCTTAAGAGAATTTCCTAAATAATGAAATGAAATATATCCCATATTTGGAGAAGATTTTATTTTCAAAAATATGGGATTAGTATAAATTTATAGACAATTTAAGGGAGTTAAAAATATTTTTATCAAATTTCTAATATTCACACGTTTTTTTTGTAGAAAAAAGAAAAAAATTGTGGTATTCTGTCGAAGAACAAAAATTATTTTTATCCAGAGAGGTAAAAAATTTATTCAGAGAGGTAATAACATGAAAAAACTTTTAAGCTTGATATCAGTAATGATGTTTGCATTTTTAACATTAGTAGGATGTGGAGGAAACTCAGGTGAATTAGACAATTTAGTTGTTTATTTCGTACCGTCAAGAAATCCTGAAGACATTGAAAAAGCAACAGAACCATTACAACAAATGTTACAAAAAGAATTAGCGGATCAAGGATTTGAGTTTGAAAATATTACTGTTACAGTAGGAACAGGTTATGAAGCAGTAGGTGAAGCATTAGCTTCAGGAACAGCTCATGTTGGATTTATTCCTGGTGGAACATTTGTAATTTTTGAAGACGATGTTGATGTAGCTTTAACAGCAACACGTTATGGTTTATCACATGATTCAGAAAATCCAGCAGATTGGAATACAGCTCCAACAGAAAATACTACTGAACAGGTTACATATTATCGTTCATTAATTATTGCTGGACCAAGTGCAAAAGGTCAGGAATTAGCTGCAAAAATCAACAATGGTGAAGAATTAACAAAAGAAGATTTAGAATCAGCTGTTTGGGGTATTCAAGGAAGTACATCTTCATCAGCAGGATATATCTATCCAACATTATGGTTACAAGAAAACTATGGTATTTCAATTGCTGACTTACCAAACAAAGTAGCATTAGACGGATATGGAACAGCTTTATCACAATTAGCAAATGGTCAAGTTGATGTTATCGTCGCGTATGCTGATGCACGTTTAGACTATGTTAACCAATGGACAGGAGATTTCGGACGTCAAGCAACAATCTGGGATGAAACAAATGTTATTGGTGTAACAGACGGAATTTATAATGATACTATTTCAGTTACAAAAGATGAAGTGATGACTCCAGAGTTAAAAGCTGCTATCCAACAAGCATTTATTAACATTGGAAACACTGAAGAAGGTAAAGAAATTATTTCAATTTACAGCCATCAAGGGTATCAAATTGGAACTGCTGAAGATTATGAAGGAGCTAAAAAAGCAAACGAATTAGTTCAATCAAATCAATAATTATAAAAAATGAGCTCGTATTTTACGAGCTCATTTCTTACAAATAAACGTATATATGACTGAATAGGAGAAGTAATCATGATTAAATTTAGTAATGTTGAGAAAGTTTATCCAAATGGTTTTCATGCTTTAAAGAACATTAATTTAGAGATTGAACAAGGTGAATTCGTTGCCATTATCGGGTTATCAGGTGCTGGAAAATCAACTTTATTACGTACAATTAATCGTATGCATGATATTAGTGAAGGTGATTTAATCGTTAATGGTGAGAATGTAGCAGCTTTAAAAGGGAAATCATTACGTAAGTTCCGTCGTCATATTGGGATGGTATTCCAATCATTTAACTTAGTGACCCGTACAACAGTAATTAATAACGTTTTAACTTCTCGTGTTCCGGATATGCCATTATGGAAATCAAGCATCGGGTTATTCTCAAAAGAAGATAAAATTATTGCGTTAGAAGCTTTAGATAAAGTAGGAATTTTAGATAAAGCTTATATTCGTGCGGATCAATTATCAGGTGGTCAACAGCAACGTGTTGCTTTAGCACGTACATTAGCACAAAAACCACAAATTATTTTAGCTGATGAGCCAGTAGCAGCTTTAGACCCTATTACAGCTAAACAAGTAATGGATGACTTCAAGCGTATTAACGAAGAAATGAATATCTCAGTTCTAATTAATATTCATCACGTTGATTTAGCATTAAAATATGCAACACGTGTAATTGGAATTAAGGCTGGAGAAATCGTGTATGATGGTCCATCATCAGAAGTAAATAGTGAAATCTTAAAACAAATTTATGGACGCGAGTTAGCTGCTGACGAATTAATGGAGGCGTAAAAGATGAAAGCAATTAAAAATCTATTTAAGCCTAAAAAAATTGTATTAAGTAATGGAAAAGAGGTACAACCACCTCGTCCTGTTGCACCGTTTGTTATTGTAGCTTTATTAGTGTTACTTTGGGGTGCAACTAGTATTACTGATTTTGATTTATCAGTATTAATGAAACGTGGACAACAATTCTTTGTTATTTTAAAAGATATGTTCCCACCTGATTTTTCATTCCTTAAATCAGTTATTCCACCATTAGTTGAAACAATCAAAATGTCAGTACTAGGTTCACTATTAGGATGTTTATTAGCTTTTCCTATTGCTATCTTATCGTCATCTAATATTAATAAGTCAAAAATCTTATTGGGAATTATTCGAATCATTTTAAGTATTTTACGTACAATTCCAACTTTAATTATTGCCTTATTTGCAACTTATGTTTTCGGTTTAGGGACATTTGCTGGAACAATTGCTATTGCTATTTTTACATTTGGTATTGTTGTTAAAATGCTATATGAAAAAATTGAAACAGTTGATATGGGACCATTCGAAGCAATGGAAGCCGTTGGAGCGACTAAATTAGAATCGTTTAACGCTTCAATTACACCTCAAATCTTACCTAACTATTTTTCAGTTTGTTTATATACATTAGAAATTAACGTCAGAGCAGCTGCTATTTTAGGATATGTTGGAGCTGGTGGAATTGGGCTATTACTAAAAGAAAAATTAGGATGGCGCCAATACGATCAAGTGGGTATGATTTTAGTCCTATTATTTATCACAGTTGTTATTATTGAAAATATCAGTCGTTATATTCGAGAAAGGTTGGGATAAGATGAGTTTGACAGTTTCACAACAATTAAAAAAACAACCTAATACATGGATTCATAAAGGGTTAACTGTACTATTTATTGCAGTAATTATTGGATGGGCGACACAAACGACAACCTTTACAGGGATTAAAGAAAATGGTTTTACAATCATTTCAAATATTTTAAAATCACTTGTTAATCCTAACATGGATTATCTTTTAGATTTTAAAGAAGGAGTTCCAGCTTTATTATTAGAAACGGTAGCTATTGCCTTTGTAGGAACCCTAATCGGTTCTATCTTAGCATTACCATTAGCCTTTTTAGCTTCTCGTAATGTGGCACCTAGATGGGTGAACTTTTTAACATTAACTACTATTTCAGGAATTCGTACATTTCCAGCCTTTGTATTTGGATTAATGTTTATTCGTGTGACAGGGCCAGGAGCATTTGCCGGTGTATTAACAGTATCTGTTGTTTCAATTGGTATGATTTCTAAATTATATATTGAAGCAATTGAAGATCTAGACACTAAAATTTTAGAGTCACTTGATGCAGCAGGATGTAACACTTTTGAAAAAATTCGTTATGGAATTTTACCACAGTTATTTACGAACTTTGCATCAACAGTTATTTACCGCTTTGAAATTAATATTAAAGATGCTTCAACTTTAGGTTTAGTTGGAGCTGGTGGAATCGGTGCCCCATTAATCTTTGCGATGAATGCTTTTGATTGGTCAAAAGTTGGAGCAATTTTATTAGGGATTATTATTTTAGTATTAATCGTTGAAACTATTTCAACAAAAGTACGTACTAAATTAGTACGAGGATAATCAAAAGCAACTCTTTGTTAAGAGTTGCTTTTTTATTTGAATTTATTGTTTTATTTAAATTTCTAACCTCTTCATTGTTCTTGAATAAAAAGTAAATTTTACTTTAAAAACATACATTTAACCATATATCAATAACATCTAAACATAGAAAGAAAGCGATTTCTAGTTTATAATTAAAGCATGTTTTAAGGGGTCTATCAAAGATCACAATAGAAGAGTGAATGCAAGGAGAGAGAAACGATGCCGATCTTATTTAATGAGAAAACAAAAGAATTTCATTTATATAATAATGAAGTTAGTTACATTATGAATATTTTAGCAAATAATCAGTTAGGGCAATTATATTATGGTAAAAAAATTCGTCATAATGAATCATTCGCACATTTATTAGAAGAACGCCCACGCCCATTATCAGCATGTACATTTGAAGGAAATATGTCATTCTGTATGGAACATATCAAACAAGAGTATCCGTGCTATGGAACAGGAGATTTCAAATATCCAGCTTATGAAATTTTACAACAAAACGGAAGTGATATTACAGAATTTGAATATGTATCACACCGCATTTATAATGGAAAACCAACTTTATCTGACAAAATGCCAGCAACATATGTGGAATCTGATGAAGAGGCAACAACATTAGAAGTATCATTAAAAGATGCATTAATTAATATGGAATTAGTTTTAACATATACAATTTATGAAACACGTCCAGTTATTACACGTAATGCACGTTTTAAACATTTAGGAGAAGAAGAAATTACATTAACAAATGCAATGAGTGCATCTGTCGATTTCCCTGATTATGATTATGAAATGATTGAATTAACCGGTGCATGGTCAAGAGAGCGTTATGTGAAAAATCGCAAATTAGAACATGGAGTTCAAGCTGTTTATAGTATGCGTGGATCAAGTAGTGCTAACTATAATCCATTCTTAGCATTAAAACGTCCAAATACAACAGAAAGTGCTGGAGAAGTTTATGGATTTAGTTTAGTTTATAGTGGAAACTTCTTAGCACAAGCAGAAGTTCATACGTATGGAACAACTCGTGTCATGATGGGATTACATCCAAACCGTTTCAACTGGGTATTAAAACAAGGTGAAGAATTCCAAACACCAGAAGTTGTTATGGTATATAGTCAAAATGGTTTAAATGGAATGAGCCAAACATATCATGAGTTATATCGTACACGTTTATGTCGTGGATATTGGCGTGATCACGTTCGTCCAATCTTAGTAAATAACTGGGAAGCAACATATTTCGATTTCAATGAAGACAAGATTGTTTCAATTGCAAAAGATGCAAAAGAATTAGGAATTGAATTATTCGTATTAGATGATGGATGGTTTGGTAACCGTGAAGATGATACAGTTGGTTTAGGTGACTGGTACGTTAAAAACTTTGAAAAGTTACCAAATGGAATTACGGGACTTGCAAATCGTGTCACTGAATTAGGAATTAAATTTGGGTTATGGTTTGAACCTGAAATGGTAAATAAAGATAGTGATTTATATCGTGCACATCCAGATTGGATTTTAACAACACCAAACCGTCGTGCTTGTCATGGACGTCATCAATTTGTATTAGACTTCTCACGCAAAGAAGTAGTCGATTATATTTATGAAGCAATGGCAAAAGTGTTAAGTGAAGCGCCAATTTCATATGTAAAATGGGATATGAATCGCAATATTACAGAATGCTTCTCAGCAGTTGCAAATGCGGCTGATCAAGGAAAAGTATTCCACAAATATATTTTAGGAGTTTACGATTTATATGATCGTTTAACAACTGAGTTCCCTGAAATTTTATTTGAATCATGTGCAAGTGGTGGATCACGCTTTGATCCAGGGATGTTATACTATGCACCACAAACTTGGACAAGTGATGACACAGATGCTGTTGAACGTTTAAAAATCCAATATGGAACATCTTTGGTATACCCAATCAGCAGTATGGGATCACACGTATCAGCGATTCCAAACCATCAATTATATCGTAATGCTCCATTATCAACACGTGCAAATGTTGCATATTTCGGAACATTTGGATATGAATTAGATTTAAATAAATTAACTGAACAAGAAAAAGAAGAAGTAAAAGAACAAGTTAAGTTCTTCAAAGAGCATCGTGAAACAATCTTTAATGGAACTTTCCATCGTCTATTAAGTCCATTTGAAGGAAATGAAACATGCTGGATGATGGTATCACCAGATCAAAAAACAGCATTAGTTGGGTATTATCGCCCATTAAATGAAGTCAATGTTGGGTTCCGTCGTATCAAATTACAAGGATTAAATCCTGACTTCAAATATAATATTTCAATTAATGAAACAACACACTATGGAGATGAATTAATGAATGTTGGTTTAATTACCTCTGACGGTTCATGTGGAGAAAATAAAAATCCATATGATGGAACAAATGGAGATTATCAATCACGCATTTATGTCTTAAAAGCTGAATAAATAAAAAGAAGGCTACGTGTAAATTAGCCTTCTTTTTATTGAATTCTCTAGTTATTATAAAAATTTAACTGATATAAGTCCAGGTAAACTTTTCACCTCATAAAAACTTTCATTTGGACGATAGTGGGCTTTAGTTATTAAAGAAGCTGACTAACTAAGACTGATGTAGAAATACATTTCTGCTTATACAGATACCCATAATAAATAATGAACGATCGATCCTTCTTATTTTTGATGAGGATCTGTATCGCGTTTATAATAATTTTCTATATTAGATTTTCGATATTGTGATGGACTTAAGCTAGTGATTTTTTTGAAAGTTTTAGAGAATGCAAGTGGATCGGTATATCCACATGAATGAGCAATGGCATTAATAGGAAGATCTGTATGAATTAATAATTCAGAAGCTTTTGTAATTCGGAATTTAAGTAAAAATTGTTGTGGTGACATATGAAGTGTTTGCTGAAATATAGTTGTTAAATATGTTCGACTTAGCGAGACATAGTTTGCAATATCGGTCACTAAAATAGGGTTTTGATAATTTTTTTGAATGTATTCAATGGCCTTACTAATATATAAGTTATCGATTTCAACATCTTCTTCATAAGGCGTTTCTGCTGATTTTGCTAAAGCGGCAAAAAATAAAAATAATAGACCTTGTAAGGATAGTTCATTATAGTGACTTAATGTATCGTGCTTTAACATTTGATTGACATACGAGTTTAGCAAATCAGTCTCATTACAAGAGAATGTATAGTTGTTTTCATCCATCCCACTATACTTTAAATAGGTTTTAACCTTTTTTCCATCAAATCCAATCCATAAATATGTCCAAGGGTCATCCTCATCTGCTTGATAGAATGTCAATTCATGTGGACGAATTAAGAAACCTTGATTTGCTTCAATTGTATATTTTCGATCATTAACATAATAATAACCTTTTCCTTTTACAACATAGTGAATTAAATAGTTAGGTCGAACAGCGGGACCAAATGAATAAGATGAAGGACATTCTTGATGTCCACAATACAGTAAGTAAAAATCTTCAAAATTTTGATCTTTAATGGTTAAAGATGAGTAACCTAATGACATAATATCTCCTCAAAGTTCATAATAATAGCTTTATTAAAATTATAACTCAAAGAATGTAGAATCTATAAAAATATAAGACAAAATTGGAGAAAAAGATAGGATTATGATATCCTTAACAAAGATAGATTTTAATGGGAATTACAAATTAAAGATTAAAAAATTGATCGTAATGGTATTTAAGATCTTATAGCATACTTAAAAAGAGGTGTTTAATGATGGATTATAGTAAATTAAGTGGAACAATCATTACAAAAGATAGTCCTAATTATGAAGAATGTTGCTTAGCTTGGAATCGTGCAATTAATAAACATCCGTTAGTTATTGTCTATTGTCAAAATAGTGAAGATGTTATAAATGCAATCAATTGGGCGAAGGAATATAAAGTTCCGTTTCGAATTCGATCGGGGACACATCATTACGAAGGATATTCAACTGGAGATAACGTATTAGTTATCGATGTAAGCCAAATGAATGAGATTCAGTTAAATGAAACAACTGTAACAGTACAAGGTGGTGTTCGTAATCGTGAACTTTATGAAGCTGTATGCAAAGCAGGTTACCCATTTCCCGGAGGAGGATGTCCGACAGTTGGTGTAGCAGGTTATACACTTGGTGGTGGTTGGGGCTATTCTAGCCGATTATTTGGTTTAGGTTGTGACCAACTTCTTGAAGCTGAGATTATCACAGCAGATGGACAAGTTATTGTTGCAAATAAAGATCAAAATGAAGATTTATTTTGGGCACTTCGTGGAAGTGGAGGTGGAAACTTTGGTGTCGTAACATCATTAACATATCGTCTTCCACAAAAAGAAGAGATGGCAACGTTAATTAACATTGATTACCGACAAGTCGGATTTGAAAAAGTCGTAGACGTCGCTCTTCGTTATCAACAATTTTTTAAAAATTTAGATCGTCGCATGAATTTGAAAATGGCGATGTATCATTCTGAAACAAAAGGAAAAGGTGTTAAATTAACAGGGTTATTTTACGGGACGAAAGAAGAAGCTAATCAGTTGTTAAATCCATTTCATGATGCACCTGAATTTGATTTAGATTATATGAGTGTTTTACAAGCTAATCGTGAAATTCAAGATAGTCATCCTGATTTTGAAATGTACCGTTCAGGAGGGCGATTTATTTATCGTGATTATAATGAGGATGAATTATTAGTCATGTTAAGTTTAATAGATCAGCGTGCACCTGGTGCATTATATACAGCCCTTACTTTTTATGGACTTGGTGGAGCCATTTCTGACATAAATAAAGATGAAACAGCTTTTTATTATCGTGATGCATTATTTATTCTTGGATTCCAGTCGGTTTGGGAAGATTCGGTATATAAAGCAGCTAATGATCAGTGGGTACAAGAACGTTTTAATATCTTATCAACTTATACAGAAGGATCGTTTATTAACTTCCCGATTGTTCAAGCGACAGACTATGAAAAGAATTATTACGGAGCAAATTTAGAAAGACTTAAGGAAGTAAAACGAAAGTACGATCCAACAGGTATTTTTGATTTTGAACAAGTCATAAAACCATAAAAAAGCGGATAAAGAATCCGCTTTTTTATGTGCCAAAAAGACGTAGTGAAAGTGGAACGAAATGACATTGACACGACTGTCTGTGGCTGATAAGATTGTAAGGAATTTTGAAAAGGCAAAGTTTAAAAATTTAATGATTTTAAAGGAGAGATAAATGTCATGATGACAGATATGACGAAGGGAAATCCGACGAAGTTAATTCTAGCTTTTACGATTCCTATTTTAATTGGAAACTTATTTCAACAGATGTATAGTATGGTCGATACAGCGATTGTTGGTCAATTTGTTGGAGTAGGTGCATTAGCAGCTGTAGGTTCAACAGGGGGATTAGTTTTTTTAGTTCAAGGTTTCGTTAATGGACTGACGCACGGATTTTCAGTAATTGTTTCGCAACGATATGGTGCAAATGATGAGGAAGGAATTAAAAAAGCAACAGCTACTTCAATTTATTTATCGGCGATTGCAACTGTAATTTTAACCGCTATTTGTATGATTGGAGCGAAGCCACTGTTACAGATCATGAATACACCTACTGATATTATAGCGGATGCTAGTTTATATGTTTCAATTCTGTTTGGGGGATTAATTGCAACGATTGTCTACAACTTATTAGCCTCTTTATTACGTGCCTTTGGAGACAGTAAAACGCCTCTTTATTTTTTAATTTTAGCGTCTATCACAAACATCGTTCTCGATTTAGTTTTAATTATTAATTTCAATATGGGAGTAGCGGGTGCTGCCATTGCGACTGTTGCATCACAAGGGTTATCTGGTGTTTTATGTTATATTTACATGATGAAGAAATTTGACATTTTGACATTAAAGAAAGAACACTTTAAATATGATTCATTACTAGTTAAAGAATTAATGTTCATTTCATTACCAATGGCCCTTCAATATTCAATTACAGCAATTGGAGTCATGATTTTACAAGTAGCAGTAAATAGTTTTGGTTCAACAACAGTAGCAGCTTATACTGCAGCAAGTAAGGTGGAACAATTAGTTGTTCAACCAGGAATTGCGCTGGGAATGACAATGGCAACTTATTCAGCTCAAAACTTGGGAGCACGTGAGATTGAACGTGTCAGACAAGGGGTTCGTAAGTGTACATGGATTACGCTTATTGTGAACGCAGTAGCCGGTGTAGTTGTTGTTTTATTTGGAACTTATATTGTTCAGTTATTTATCCCAGCAGGAAATATAGACGCAATTCCGTTAGCACAACAATATCTAAATACTGTAGCAGTCTTCTTCCCAATTTTAGGATTATTATTTTTATACCGTTTTACATTACAAGGAATTGGAAATACTGTCGTTCCGATGTTTGCCGGTGTAATGGAGTTAATTATGCGTACATTAGTTGCCTTTACATTACCAGGCTTACTAGGTTATCAAGGTGTTTGCTTTGCAAGTCCATTTGCTTGGATTGGAGCGACTATTTGGTTATTATGGGCCTACTTCAAAGCTATTCCAAAATTGCAATCAAAATATCAGCAAGAGCAAAATAAAGCTCAAGAAAATGATTTGAAATTAGAAAAAAGTTATTAATTTGAAGAAGTGATTAATATATAAGTCCAGATAAATTTTCTTCATAGAAAATTTTTAAGCCCTAGTAGCGGAGGAGTAGATTTCTTTTAGAAATCTCTAGGTGACCATCCCCCAGTAAAGGAGGATTGTTCGCCATGCTCACTGCTGTGGACCCCATTCCCTAGCAGTGGAGTAAACATGCTTCGCATGCTAGGTGACCCCTTCCCTACCAGCGGAGGATACATTTACTTCGTAAATGGCAGGTGACCCCTAGACGATAGGGTGTCTTTATAAATAAAGGATATCAGTATTTTTGTTGGCCACCTTA
>JAUMTV010000079.1 GCA_030531025.1 Turicibacter sp. | reverse complement strand
GCACCGTTTATTTTCGTTTATTGTGGTGCCCTCCAGGCGTGATGGTCTATATAGAAACAGAAATGTATTTCACATGTTCAAAATCTTCCCTTGTTATCAAAAAAAAACGTTGAGATTAAGACATCATATAGTTCTGATAAAAGTTTTTACGATGTGAGAAACTTATCGGAACTTATATATATTAAACAACAATGATATCTGCACTATGAATAAACTATAGCGGATAACATTATTTAATTAATTCACACTGTGCCACTATTCCAATCATTCTAAATGTTATTGCTAATAATATTTTTTGCGCATTCCTCATCTATAATTAAAGTATCTATAAATCCGCCTCTTAAGGCACCTAAAACAGCTTCAGATTTATTACCACCTCGGGCAACACAAATAACTTCTTGACACTTTTTCAAATCAACCAGATCAACCCCTATCATTCTTTCTACAAGAGGATTATCAATTTTATTTCCATCTATATCAAAGAAATTTCCTCCGATATGCCCCACTGCACCTTTCTTCTCTAAGCTTTCTAAAATACTACTACTTAGATAATTACTCCAAGTCTTATACGTGATAGACCCCACACTAGTTAGAATAACATCAGCATTTCGTGACATTTCAAGAACATTACTGATATTTTCCTCCTGAACTAAACTTTCTCTGAGTTCTTTATTATTCACAAATAAAGGGGCATATAGATAGTGATATTTTCCTCCGTAGGCGGAAGCCAAATCTTTCGCTAAATCTAGTGCATCTTTTTCTGGACTTTTTATATTAGCTGCTCCCATAATTGGAACTACTGTTATTGGTATATTCTTTCTGTTATTTACCGCAATATATTTAACAATATGATAAAGAGTATTTCCCCATGAAATTCCCAACGTCATTTCTCTTTCTATAACAGAATCTAAATAATATGCTGCCGCTTCTCCCATTTTACGAGGAATATCTGATTCTTCAATATCTTTAAGCGTGACTACCCTCACATTTTTCAAACCAAATCTTGATTTAAACTCTTCTTCATACTGTGAATTTCGTTCCCAAGGCTCACGAATATAAATTTCTACAATTCCAAGTTCTCTAGCTTCTTTTAACATCCTTGAGATTTTTGATCTAGACGTATATAGTCGCTCTGCAATTTGATTTTGTGTTAACTCAGAATTATAGTATAAATTTGCAACCATTGCGAGAACATTCCACTTTTCACGCATACTAATCGTTTCATAATTCTTTACATTTTCCACTATAATCTCCCTCTCTATATTATCCTTAACTTTACCAGATTCCTCTCACCTTGTAAACTGAAACAAAACCAAGTCACAAAACGCTTTCAAAAGTGAATGTGTATAAAAAAACTTGTAGATCAAACATATAATTAGTATGTTATCTACAAGTTTTTTGGGTATTAAATACGCAATATCATTTCTTGTAACTTCTTAAAATACTGACTCAATCTATAAGTACTAGAGATTTTAATATTTTATAGGCAAGAACGGAATGGAATATTTTGAGGAGCCTCAAAACAGTCTTCAAATCCTCTTCTATGATGGTAAGCTTTTTTATCTTTATCAGTTGGATAAACATATTTTCCTCCAACTTCCCAGAAGAATGGATGGAACTTATAATCTAAGCGATCTTTTTTCATATCAAATAATACACGGATTTCATTGACATCTGCCATAAAGTTTGTCCATACATCATAATGAATTGGGATAACTACTTGACAACGAAGAGCTTCTGCCATTCGGAGAATGTCACATGATGTCATTTTATCTGCCATACCAACTGGATTTTCTCCATAAGAACCAAATGCTACATCAATATCATAGTCTTTACCATGTTTGGCATAATAAATTGAATAATGAGAATCCCCACTATGATAAATATTTCCTCCAGGTGTTTTGATTAAGTAGTTAACTGCCTTATCATCCATATCTGTTGGACAAATTCCTGTTAACTCTTCTCTATTTTCAGTCGTATCATCTGTTGTCACTAAACAAGTTCTATCGAATGAATCTAGAGCAACAATTTCAAGATCTTTAATTTTAATCGTATCCCCTGGTTTTACTGTGATACATCTATCAGCAGGTACTCCCCACTTTTGCCATAACTCAACTGATTTCTTTGGTCCAATAAAAGGAACTGGAATAACATTTCCATCTTGATCTGTTGTTGTCATTTTACTTTGAATGACATGTGCAGCATATTCTGCACTCATATGATCTTGATGATAATGAGTAGCTAATACTGCATCTACTTGTTTAACTCCAAATGGATCCAGAACAAAAGGTACAGCTCTTAAATTAGGTTGCATAGCTCTTGCTCCACACATATTAGCCATTTGATGCCCAACAGCCATCTTTCCATTTCCATGTGTTCTCTTCCCATTTCCACACCATAAATCAATCGTAATATTACAATTTTCTGGCGTTTTAACCCAAATTCCAGTACATCCAAGCCACCACATTGCAACAGTTCCTGGCTTTACTTCTTCACTTTCAATTTCTTCATTTAACCAAGTTCCCCACTCTGGGAATGTACTCATAATCCAACTCTCTCTTGTAATCTCATCAATTCTACTCATCATTAATTCCTCCTCAATTTTTATTTAGTACTAATAAATTTTTTACCTGATTATATATTCCTTGTGCATTCAATCCATATTTATCTAATAATTCTAATGCTGGTCCAGATTCACCAAATACATCATTTACCCCAATTTTCAATATGTTAACTGGACAATGTTCACTCAATGTATCACACACAGCACTTCCTAACCCACCAATAACAGAATGTTCTTCCACCGTTACCACTTTTCCTGTTTGGTGAGCAGATTCAATAATTAAATCATGATCTAATGGTTTAATAGTATGAATATTTATAACTTTAGCCTCTATCCCATCATTTTCAAGCATCTTTGCAGCTTCTAAAGAAGCAGCTACCATCAACCCAGTGGCTATAATTGTAAGATCGTGACCCTCTCTTAAAGTAACACCTTTTCCTAATTCAAATTTATAATCATCATTTTGATTAATAACTGGTGCACCTAAACGTCCAAATCGTAAATATACAGGTCCTTTATATTCATAAGCTGCTTTTACAGCAGCTCTTGCTTCTACATCATCACTAGGATTAATAACAACCATTCCAGGAATCGTACGCATTAATGCAATATCCTCATTACATTGATGAGTTGCCCCATCCTCCCCAACAGAAATCCCTGCATGAGTGGCACCAATTTTCACATTGAGGTGTGGATAACCGACTGAGTTTCGCACCTGTTCATATGCTCGTCCCGCTGCAAACATTGCAAAAGTACTAACAAATGGAACTTTTCCAGTGGCAGCTAATCCTGCTGCAATCCCTACCATATTACATTCTGCAATTCCACAATCAATATGACGTTCTGGAAATACCTTTTTAAATACACCCGTCTTAGTTGCTGCTGCTAAATCTGCATCTAAAACAATTAAATCCTCATGTTCTCTACCTAACTCTACAAGTGCATTCCCATAACTTTCTCGAGTCGCAATTTTAATTAATTCTGACATAATAGTTCACCAACCTTTTCTAAATCTGCCATTGCTATTGCAAATTGTTCATCATTAGGTGCTGATCCATGCCATGATGCTTGGTTTTCCATAAACGAGATTCCTTTACCTTTTACAGTCTTCGTAATAATCGCAGTAGGACGTCCTTTTACTGTACGAGCCTCATTAAATGCAGCTTTCAACTGCTCAAAATCATTTCCATCAGCTACCAAAATCACATGGAAATTAAATGCCTCAAATTTTTTATCAATTGGATAAGGTGAACAAACATCTTCAATATTCCCATCGATTTGAAGTCCATTATTATCAACAATAACAACTAGATTATCCAATCCTCTATGTCCGGCAAACATAGCTGCTTCCCAAACTTGACCTTCTTGAATTTCTCCATCACCTAATAAAGTATATACACGATAATCCTTATGATCTAATTTAGCCGAAAGCGCCATTCCAACCGCTGTTGAAATCCCTTGTCCTAAAGAACCACTTGACATATCCACTCCAGGAATATGTTTCATATCAGGGTGCCCTTGTAAATATGATCCAACTTTTCTAAGCGAAACTAAATCATCAACCGGAAAATATCCTCTATTAGCTAAGGTAGAATATAACCCTGGCGCGGTATGCCCTTTTGATAAAACAAAACGATCACGCCCCTCTTTTTCTGGTTCTTTTGGATTAATATTCATTTCCTCAAAATACAAATGAGTAAAAATCTCTGTTGCAGATAATGAACCACCTGGATGCCCGGATTTTGCAGCATGTACAGCTTTAATAATTCCTTTACGAATTTCATTTGCAATCTTTTGAAGTTCTAGCGTATCCATATAGATCCCCCTGTCCTGTGTACTTAATACTCTTATTCACCAAATACGGCTTTATAATCTTCTTTGAATTTCTCAATTCCTGCATCAGTTAATGGATGTTTTGTCATTTGTTCAATAACACCGTAAGGAATTGTTGCAATATGAGCTCCTGCTAACGCACAATCCAACACATGAATTGGATTACGAACACTTGCTGCAATAATTTCCGCTTCAATATTAGCAACTTTAAACATCTTTGCAATCTGTTCAATTAATTCAATTCCTCGAACGCTAATATCATCTAAACGTCCTAAAAATGGTGATACATATGATGCTCCTGCACGAGCTGCTAATAATGCTTGATTTGCATTAAAAATAAGCGTTACATTTGTTTTAACTCCTTCTTCACTTAACACTTTAACTGCTTTAAGCCCTTCCACAGTCATCGGAATTTTAACAACCATATTTGGATGGATCGCAGCAATTTGACGCCCCTCTTCAATCATTCCTTGTGCATCAACAGTTGTAGCTTTTACTTCCCCACTAATAGGACCATCCACAATCGTCGTAATTTCTTTAATTACCTCGTTAAAGTCTCTACCCTCTTTTGCAATTAAAGATGGATTTGTTGTTACCCCACAAATCACACCCATTTCATTTGCTTTCTTAATATCTTCTACCTTTGCTGTATCAATAAATAATTTCATCTTTTCCCCTCCTACTTGACTTGTCCGTAATAAGCATTTGCGCCATGTTTTCTAAAATAATGTTTATCTTTCAATTCCTGTGGAGCTTCTTGTACTGATGAATTAATTGTCTCTGTACGAGCTGCCATCTTTGCTACTTCTTCTAATACAACCGCATTATGTACGGCATCCATTCCATTTTTTCCCCATGTGAATGGACCATGATTCTTACATAGTACTGCTGGCATAGCAACATAATCGTGGTCTTTAAAATGTTCGACGATCAATACCCCTGTATTTTTCTCGTAAGCTTCATCAATTTCTTCCTTAGTTAAATTTCTGACACAAGGAATTTCTCCATACATGTAATCCGCATGAGTCGTTCCGTAACAAGGAATCCCTCTTCCAGCTTGTGCCCAACTAGTAGCCCATGGTGAATGCGTGTGGACAACTCCACCAATTTCAGGAAATGCTTTGTATAACTCTATGTGTGTTAACGTATCTGATGATGGGTTATATTTCCCCTCAATTTTATTTCCATTCAAATCCATAATCACCATATCATCAGCAGTAAGTTGATCATACTCCACGCCACTTGGCTTAATTGCAAAATATCCAGTCTCTCTATCAATCTCACTGACATTCCCCCAAGTAAAAGTTACTAATCCATGACGAGGAAGTTCCATATTGGCATTATAAACTCGTTCCTTTAATTCTTCTAACATCCCTATCCCCCTGCCTTTAGAATCTTTTGAAATTTTTTCACATTAGTCTTTATATCTCCATTAAATACAGCAGATCCTGCTACTAATATGTCTGCTCCTAAGTCTAGTAAATCCTTTGCATTCTCTAACGTAATTCCTCCGTCTAACTGAATACTAGGGCTATACCCTCTACTATGACAAAAATCTCGGCAATCTTTAATTTTCTGTTTCATTTCAGGTATAAAACACTGCCCTCCAAAACCCGGATTCACAGTCATAAGTAGAATCGTATCAATATCTTTTAATACATATTCTAGTGTGTGTAGAGGGGTTGCTGGATTTAGTGCAACGCCAACTCTACAACCAAACTTTTTAATCTGTTGAATGACTCGACTTAAATGTGTGCATGCTTCTACATGAATTGTAATACTATCTGCTCCAGCTTTAACAGTCTCTTCAACGAACATTCCAGGTTCTTCAATCATTAAATGAACATCAAATATCATTTTCGTGCAAGTGTTCATGGATTTAATAACAGGAAATCCTAAAGAGATGTTAGGGACAAACTTCCCATCCATAACATCAATATGGATCATTTCTACTCCTGCTTGCTCAAGTAGATTCAATTGCTCCTTAAGACAACTAAAATCTGCGGATAATACAGAGGGTGCTAATTTCCCCATTTTCATCACCTATCTTAGAAAAGATACATTGCAACTTCATCAACCTCACGATTCGTTGCAATCAATACATCTTTATTATTCCATTTGTATCCATATACATTTGCAGGACCACAACCTTCATCAATTACTTTTACAACATATTGATTTTGATTTTCATCCCATGTAAAAGCTAATAATTGACGTTTACCTTGTCTATGTCCAAGAACAACTGTTGCTTTTCCTTCTAAATCACCGCTCCAAATAGCATGAAGGAATGGTGCTTCTTCATCATATTCGTAAACAACTTCATACTTATCGTTAATTTTTTTATATATTTTAATACTCGATCCGTGGAAAGGTGCTAACGTAACTAATTCTTCTTCTCCATCACCATCTAAATCAATCATGGTTGCATCACTCGTTGCTACATCAAGTAATTGCTCAACCATCCAGTCTCCATTTAAATCTTGAGGTGGTGAGAATAGGAACACTCCATTCTCACTTGCTATTAAAGAGGCAATCGAATGATCATTTTGTACTCTGTAATATCCGTGATTCTTTAGCATACCATCTTTAATAACGTGCAATTCAAGTTGATTATCTTCATTAAATCCACTTAAATCATCTGGTAAAATTGCACCATATACCTTACCTGAATTAGTCCAATCCTCTTTATAGTCATGTCCTGATTTTATAGTACAAGCAATGAGGTAACGTACACCATTATGTTCTAAAATATCAAAACGATGAACAAATGGTAAATCAACTAATGTTCGAATTTCCCATTTATGATTTTCTTGTGGTGTTGCAATCACAATTTTTGCTTCTTTTGAATCATTAGGCGAATAGAATCGATGTGTTGCCAAAAACTGTCCATCACTTCCTGGCACTTGTACCATACTCATCACACCACCTGGACCTTCCCAGATAGTTTCCTCTTCATTTCCATCCATATCGAATAAAACACATCGATCTGTTTTTTCAGCTGCTACAAGAATATGAGATTTATTCTGATATGTTAATGGAGCAATTGAATAACATTTTTCTAAGTTTAATAATACTTTTTTCTCCATCTTACTTCCCCCCCTTAAATCGTCATTCCAGCTTGCACCATTTTATCTTTTACAAATTGGTAGGCTTGTGCAATATGTTCAGTCGCTTCCTCAAGAGAACAATATTTACTATTATCTGCCCACATCTCAATTAAAAACATTCCTTTATAATCAAGTTCATTTAATTTGCTGAATATTTCAACAAAGTTTACTTCCCCTTCACCAAATGGAACTTCTTTAAAAATACCTTGTTTTGTTTCTTTTACATGTATTGCTACCGTCTCAGAAATTCCAATTTCAAATTCAGCCGTTACATCATTACTGAAATTACTTAAATTCCCCATGTCCGGATATATTTTAAAGTAAGGTGATGGAATTTCTTTTAAATAATGCATAGCTCTAACAATTGTCCCCACAAATTGTGTATCCATAATCTCCATTGCTAAAATAACACCCGCACGAGAAGCCATCGCTACAGCTTCTTTCATTCCTTCTAAAAATAATCGCTTTGTTTCTTCATCTGACTCTTCATAGTACACATCATATGTGGCTAATTGAATACATCGAACTCCAAGCTTTACAGCTAAATTAATAGCTTTTTCCATGATTTCCATTGCTTTTTTTCGAGTTTCAGGATCCTTACTTCCGAATGGATACTTTCTATGACCACTCAAGCACATTGTAGGGAAGGAAATCCCAACAAAGCGCATCACTGAACGGAGATTTTCAATTTCTTCATCACTCCAGTCTAATCGAGCTAATCTCATATCAGACTCATCAATAGAAATTTCCATATAGTCAAATCCTGCTTTTTTAGCTGCTAGAAATTTTTCTTCCCAAGTAAATGAATTTGGTAAAGCCTTTTCATATATTCCGATTGGATTTTTATGAATGCTATACATCTCCCTCTCCCCTTCTTGATAACTGATCTTTACAATAAAATCATATCATACCAAATTATTCTAATTCAACATTTTCTCGCCTTTTGCACATATGTGCAATCCTTCCGAATCATCAGCCGCTTTTACCTCTTTATCAAAGTATTTACTTTTGTCTGACTTTGCATATTGAATCTGTGGAATCATTAGCATCAATATAATTGCAATCAGTGCTCCTGGAAAACTAAATGTTTTAAGTAATCCCGAAATAGCTAACCATACAGTCGAAAAATCAATTGTTCCATGCCATCCACCAAATTCAACTAATTGTACTAATGAAACGGTGATAGCACCTAATAAAACTTGGAAGACTCCACAGATAAACGGAATAATCATTGCCGCTTTAATTCCACCTCTTTTATTGGCAAAAACAGCGAGAGTTGCATTATCAAAGAATACAGTGGCAAATCCCATAATAATCATAACTGGTGAACGGAAGACAAGTAATCCTAAGATCGCTAGCACCTGACCTATCGTTCCAAAGAAGAATCCAATTGTCATTGTATTACCTGGTGCAAATCCATAGGCAACAGCGCAATCTACAGCTGGAATTGCTCCTGGGAGTAACTTATCTGAAATTCCTTTAAATGATTGAGTTAATTCTGTAACGAACATTTTCACTCCAATCTGTAAGACCTGTAAATAAACTGTAAAATATAAGGCTTGAATAAAGATATACACTGGGAATGTTGTTGTTGAACTAAAGTTACTATCTAACTGTCTCATAAAATCTTCACCTAATAATCCCATTATCGTTCCAAAGAAGATTAACATTAAAACAGAAGTAGCTACAATCGTATCATTAAACATTTGAAGGAATCCTGGAAGTTTAAGACTTTCTACTGAATTATCTTTATTTCCAAAATATTTTGCGACTTTATCAGTTATCCAAATAGCAAACATTTGTTGATGACCAATTGCAAATTTATCTTTTCCATCTGTAAGATTTTCACATGCTTCAACCGTCATATTAGAAGTAACTGCTTGATAAGTTCCTACTAGAATCCCAACTAAAATAGCTCCCATAATATTACGGAACTGAGGAATAAATAAGAAAACAATCCATGTAACAGTTGTTGCTTGTTGAACCATAATGTGACCTGTTAGTAATAAAGTTCTAACTTTTGTCCATTTTTTAAACATTAATAAGATAATGTTCCAGATAAAAGCAACTAAAAGTGACGTCATACATAGTGCAGCACTAGCACCAATGGCTTCAATCGCTTCATTTGCTGCATTTAAACCAAAATAAGGATCAATAACTACTGCATTCAAATTAAATTTATCGTTTAATCCCACTAAAATAGGTCGAAACGTTGTAATCAACCCGTTAGAACCAACCATCAAGATTAAATATCCAACTACTGCTTTTAAAAATCCCCCAAAAGATTCATACCATTTCTTTTTCTGTAAGCTATATCCTAGTAATACAATTAAACCTACGAAAAGTTCTGCTCTGGTTAAAATATTACTTGTCAAAAATTGAATAAAATCATTAATAAATTCCATATTTTAGCCCCCCACTAAATTTTTTGATACAAGTTATTCATTTCCTCTCTGTATCCTTGATAAAGTAATACTTTTTCTTCTTGAGGTAGATACACTTTAATATCATTACTTCTTCCTATAATATTAAAGGCATCTTCTACAGATGGATAAATCCCTAATGTTGTCGTCGCAATCATTAAAGCCCCTCTTGCAGTTGCATCCGCTTTCCCACGACGAATTAGTTTCTTACCATATACATTGCACTGAATCTCATTAAATGGTTCACTATTTGTTAATCCTCCGTTGATATAAATATCTGAAATTGGAATATAATCTTTCATAACTTCAATTCCATTACGGATTTCATAACAAATTCCCTCTAAAAGACCTCTTAACAGATCACATCGCTTCGTATTCAATGTAACATTTGCAAACATCCCTTTGGCCATATTGTTCCAATCAGGTGTTGATCTTCCTTGGAAATACGGAATAACAAGGCATTGATTAGATCCAACTGGTGAATTTAAAATATCTGCGTTAACTTTTTCATAATCCCATTCATCATAAAACGTTCTACAAAACCAATCGAAAGCTGAACAACATGTTAAAATACTAAATTCTAAAATATACTGATTTTTTATAGCTGAAAAATTACAAATGACATTTTGCTTAATATTGTCAGGAACATTATTAGCTGCTGCAATCAAGAATCCCCCAGTACCAGCTGTAACAGACAGTACCCCTTCTTTTACTACACCTTGGCCAATAGCTCCACATTGTTGATCCCCACCTGCAGTAATAACTGGAACCCCCTCTTTGCATCCAGTGAACTCTGCAATTTCTTTTCTCAAACTACCACATATACTTCCCGGTTCTACTAAATCACATAATTTATCTCGTTCTACATTAAAAATTTCTAATAATTCATCATCCCATTCATGTGTATATATATTCATCAAAAGTGAACGACTTCCATATGTATAATCTGTACATATTCTGCCTGTCATTAAGTAAATTAAATAATCAGGAATTACCATAAATTTATAAGTCTTTTCATAAATATCAGGACAATTTTCTCTAATCCATGTCATCTTACTTCCTGAAAAGACTGGATTAATCTTTGCCCCACATCGTTCAAATACTATATCATTTTTACTTTCCAATCTTTTGCATATTTGATTAGTTCTTTTATCTTGCCACATAATGGCATTGCACAATGGTCTCATTTCACTATCTACAGGAATAACTGATGATCGCTGAGACGTAATTGAAATCGCATCCATTGGCCAGTCATGATCCTTTGCTCTCTCGGCAGTTTCCTTCAAAATACTATATAGTGCGTTTTCCCAATCTGAAGGATTTTGTTCCACCCAACTATTTTCTAGATAAGACACACTGTAAAGTTTCTGAGTTACTGTCAACTCTTTTCCATCATCGGTAAGTAAAATTCCTCTCATACTTGATGTTCCAACATCAATAACTAAGATATTCATTTCGTTCTCATTCCTTCCACCTTATATTAGGTGCCCCCCAAAAGAAATCATATCTTCCAGCTAGCTGAAAATAATATCCCCAAAACTTTCAGCTTTTTATTAATTTCTATATAATAGCGGTTTCACCTCTATGAATTTATATTATCATGGCCCTTTTATTCTTTCAACTTATTGTCATTTATTGCACATTTGTTCATAACTTTCAAATTAAGCGAAGTCTGTTATACTAGTGATCACCTAAAAAATATTGTTAACTTCAGTGGATAATTTAAAAGTCTTCACCACAAATGGTACTTGACTCATTAATTGCTTATATTTACCTAAAAAACATCTGAAATCTTGTACTTTAGTGATCACAACCAAACCAAAGTTAGGAATTTTCAGATGAACTTAAATCATATTAATGATTTCATTCAATTAAAAAATATTACAGTTAAGAACTACCATAAATGTCGTTACACAAATGGTGCAATAGAAGAACGAAATAATAAAATTAAAACATTAATTCGAAGAAGTTATTTCATTCCAAATCGAATGAGTTATGAAAGTAGAATCTTTTTGGAGTGTAATTAGAATCTTTTATAAATCAATTAAGCGTCAAGAACCAATTTTGATGTTGAGCTATAAATAATTTTTAATTTGTTTTTCATCTAATTCCCCTTTTATAGCTTAAAAACACTGATATTATCCTGTTATTACTATAGTTTTTATTTTATAAGTATAATAGAGTTATAAAGGGGATGAGTGATGATGAAAACATACTATATTAATCAAAAAATTTTTACAATTAGCGATAAATATTATATTTACGATATTAACATGCAACCTTTCTTTGAAGTTAGGTCAAACAAATTAGCTTCCCTTTGGGATAACTTTTTAGGAAACATTATTTCAATCGCTCATCAGTTAACTATTACTGAAATGACTGGAAATCCTCTGTTAACAATCAAAAAGAAAGTTGGATTTTTTGGTCAAGACTATGAAATTTATGATCAAAATGAAAAAATATCTTCTATTCATACTCATTTAAAAACAATTAAACCGAAAATATCAATTCAGTTAAATGAAACAAATTACTCACTTAAAGGTGATATTTTGGGTAACAAATTTAGCATTTATCAAAATGAAATCGAAGTTGCTAAAATCACGAAAAAGAGACTTGACTATAAAGATCGATATAAAATTGATATCTTTGATGAAACTCATGAATTATTATTTCTATGCACAGTCATTATCCTTGATAACAGCTACCATAATTAAAACAGATAAGTAGATGCTTATCTGTTTTAGTTTTTAATAAATATAGAAAAATGTCATGGAACACGGTATATTTGGGAAACAAGTAGAATAAATATTGAAATACCTTTTAGAAAGATTATTATTTCTGATATAAGAGATAATATTGAGCTTGATTGTGCGATTTATATAATGGATAAAGAAACAGACAATGTATTTTTTATTTATAATGATAGGCGAATTCATGTATTTTCTAATGACTGCACATTTATAGAAAAGTTAAAGCGAATAAAAATATAATATTTAAATAGAAACTATCACATATAGAATATAAGGAGGGCTATATGGGGAAATCATGGACTGGATTAAGAAAAGAATTAGAAGAAGACTTTTTATGTGAAAGTTTGAGAGGTCGTGTTCACTATTTTTTAACGCATTATCATGGAGCTTCAGATAATTATGGAAGATTCTGTGTAAGGGTTGATAATACTGAGTATGCTATGGCAAATCCATATGCTTATTATGTTAAGGGATATCTACAATATTTGACCAAACAAGAACCTGATATCCCAGAGAGAGAATGGACAGATAAAGGATATTTATATGATGAGGAAAATAATGCGATTGAAGATGAAATTATAAAAAGATCAATAAATAATGGAGATTTTGATATTTATAACATTACAGATGCATTTAGAGAATATAAAGAATTACCTATTGCGAAAAGTATTGTATCGGAAAATCCAATTGTTAGGATGTTTGCTGTAATGAATAGACGTATAGGAAAAAGAACACTTGAAAAATTAGCTAAACAAATTGATATACAACCTAAATGGTTAAAATTCTTCTACAAACTACGCTTAGACTCTGAAAATATTGATTATTAAATTTATTAATTAACGGTCATTCTCCTTGATAACAGCTATCATAGTTAAAACAGATAAGTAGATGCTTATCTGTTTTAATTTTTGATAAATAAGGTGCATGTCCGATTTTCTCGGTAAAGAACTTTATCTAACTGTTTAAGAGTCAAGTTTTGTAAATCAATCGTTTTTATAGATGGTTTTTCAATTTCAATTACCCAAATATTCCATAATTCAATTGTTGTTCCAGGCTTCACCTGTTCATAAAGATAACTGAGTAACGCCTGATAATAACACGTATGACTTCCTAGATGAACATCGTATAGATAAGGCTTTTTTATATAGCTGCGTACAATCTTATCATTAGTAAACCCACTCACCTGCACCATTAATTCATTAAACTCTTCTTCTATTTCATAAATCAAAACTTCTGAATTCAACAGTAAATCAAACTCATTCATCATTAAACCTCTTTCGACTGCTTCCCCAACAGTCATTCGATGCTTATTCGTATAATCTACAGTTCACATATCATAATCCGAAGCAATGAAATTAAAATAGCTCATCAAACTCTCCCCCCATAATTAGATCTCTACCTTCTACAACATAACATATTATTCCATGCATTTAATATACTATCTCAATAACAAAGATTATTTTTGGCTATTAAAGTCCTCAAAATCTATAGGAAAACAACATAAAAAGATGATTTCTCCTTTTGGAAAATCATCTTTTTACTTTTAAAGATAGTTAGAATCTCTCTTTGTATGTTAGTTAGATTGAGGGTCTACCATCGTTAATGCAAGTCGTTTACGTTGTAGATCAACTGAATCTACCCAAACT
>JAUMTV010000078.1 GCA_030531025.1 Turicibacter sp. | reverse complement strand
AACTATAGTCCAGATAAAAATTTTCTATGAAGAAAATTTATCTGGACTTATATAGAAGGGGAGTCTATTTTATTGTTAACTTTGAATATCAAAATAGTTGACAATCGAAATGTCTGATGATATGATGTTTACCAACGGAGGTGGAATATCATGGGATTAAAGCACGAAGTTTTAAGATTATTAGAAGAAAATCGAGAAAGTTATTTATCAGGACAAGAAATAGCGAATCGCTTAGCGTTTAGTCGAACTGCAGTGTGGAAAGCTATCCATAGCTTAAAAGAAGAAGGATATCAGATTCATGCGGTATCAAATAAAGGTTATCAATTAGATACCTCTTGTGATTTATTATCTTCAGAAGGAATTCATGCTTATTTGGCTGAAGATTTGAAACAATTACCGATTTATGTTTATCAACAAATTGGCTCAACGAATACCGAGGCAAAGCAACAAGCTTTAAATGGGGCACCTCATGGGACCATTATTTTAGCAGAAGAGCAGACTCAGGGACGTGGCCGTTTAGGTAGAAAGTTTTATTCACCTAAAGGAACTGGAATTTATATGAGCATTATTCTAAGACCTCAGTTACATTTGAATCAAGCGATTCAAGTCACAACAACAGTAGCAGTTGCAATCTGTGGGGTTATTGAAAAGCTAACTAATCAAAATCCACACATTAAGTGGGTAAATGACATTTACTTAGGGAAACAAAAAATCTGTGGGATCTTAACAGAAGCTGTAACAGATTTTGAAAGTGGTCAGGTAGAGTTTATCATTTTAGGAATTGGATTAAATGTTAACACCGTTGATTTTCCAGCAGATCTTCACGAGATTGCAGGTTCTTTAAATCCAAAGGATGTCACGCGTAATCAACTTTGCGCTCACCTTTTAAATGAGCTATTCTCATTATTTTCAAAATTGAATGACCCGCAAGTGTTAGAAGAGTATAAGTCCAAATCGAATGTTTTAGGAAATTGGATCACTTTTATGAAAAATCAAGAGTCTTATGAAGCATTTGCGGAAGATATAAATGAACAGGGTGGACTCATTGTACGATTAAAAAATGATGAGAAAATGATTTTAAATTCTGGAGAAATCTCAATTCGATGGACAAAGATTTAAAAATAAAAAAATTTGATAATTCTCTAATATTTTATATTTAATAAGAGAAATTTCTATAGATGAGCAGAGAGTCAGTTATTTTAAGTAGTTTAAATAAAGAGATAGTTTTAAGGTGAGAAAGAAGAGCTATAACAAAGAAATAATTCATAAGAAATGAGGGAATATTATGAAAACTCAAAAGTTAACGATGATGGCAATTTGCATTACATTACTTTGTATCTCATCATATATTGCATTTCCATTACCATTTACACCAACTCCAGTAACAGCACAAACGGTGATGATTAATGTGATTGCATTATTATTAAGACCAAAAGAAGTCATCACGACTGTGGGCCTTTATCTTTTAATTGGTTTAATAGGTTTTCCTGTTTTTGCTGGAGGTACCTCTGGTTTAGCACCCATTTTAAGTCTAAATGGTGGATTTATTTTAGCTTTTTTAATCGTCGCACCTATCATGAGTCTGATAAAAGAAGTTGGAGCTCAAAATTTCAAGTCATACTTATTGATTACTGTTTTTGTTGGCATGCCTATTATTTATCTAATTGGAGCTTTATGGATGGCGTTAGTAGGACACATGGATATAAAGGCTGCGATGAGTGTAGCTGTGTTACCTTTTATGCTAGGTGATATGTTAAAATGTTTCATTGCTTCAATTCTTGTTCTACGTCTTCAAACATTTAAGGTGACAAAACAAGTCATGAGTTATGAGTAAGGTATCTTGTTAGATGACTATAGATTTGAGCGATGGTTGTTGCTCCTATGCTATTTAAAAAAATTTTTTCAAAAAAGTAATAAAAGATGTTTTATTAAACAGTTATTAAAGAAGTCGTAATTAAGCGAAAACAAACAGTCAGTTGTTAGAGATCGTTTTTATTTATCACTTAAGTACTACTAAATACAGTATTCATTCGTATTTTTAAAGGTAAAAAGTTAAGAGCTGAATTTATAAGAAGGGTTTGTAAAAGTCGATGTTTAATTCGACTTTTTTTATTTAAAAACGGCTTAGATTGACCAATGATTTTTTAAAAATAGCTCATCCTATGAGTAGGTGATAACAGTGAAAAAAAATCGTAAAGATAATCGAGAGTTTAAGCAACTAAAAGAGCAGTTAATTGGCATACGTCAAGTTGTTAAACATACGAAAATTGGTAACCTTTGGACCCATGAAGCGTCCGTAAGAAAAAAGTTAAAGCAATTGCGTCAGATGGATGGTCACTCCATTAAAGGCTATGAAAATTTAGTGATAGACTATCATGAACTCTTAGATGAAATCTCACGTCGATTACTCGAAGATTATAATGAAAAGAACCAAACACAATTTAAGTTCGATGAAATTGCTCAAGAATATGAAACTGAATATTTATCATCAGGTATTTTAACGGCTTTAGTAAGTAGTCACATCCCAACACTGATGGCTGAAGCCTTTCAAACACATTTTCCGCATAATCCTAAAGATGAGTATCCAGAAGCAAGAGCACTTAAGCGAAAAGTCTACCTCCATTTAGGCCAAACAAATACTGGAAAAACATATCAAGCCATTCAACGATTAAAACAAAGTACAAATGGAATTTATTTAGCGCCCTTAAGAATTTTAGCGTTAGAGATTTTTGAGCGTTTGAATGAAGAAGGCATTTCATGTGATTTATTAACAGGTGAAGAAGAAGTACTCATTGAAGGTGCGAATCATCAAAGTTCGACCATCGAAAAACTAAACCTTAATGAGACGTATGAAGTTGCTGTGATAGATGAAATACAAATGATCGGTGATTCTCAACGAGGTGCAGCATGGACACGGGCTTTACTTGGTTTAAGATGTCCTGAAATTCATTTGTGTGGTGCACTCAATTCAAAAGAGGTACTAGTGGAAATTTTAAAGGATTGCGAGGATGACTATGAAATTATTGAGTACATACGTCAAGTTCCACTTGAGATTGTTAAAGAGCCCTTTAAGTTAAGTGATGCGCAAGTTGGAGATGCCTTTATTCTATTTTCTAAACGAAAAGTATTAGAGTTAGCAAAGTTCTATCGTGAAAGTGGAATTAAAGCGAGTGTCATTTATGGTGATTTACCACCGGAAGTTCGTAAAATGCAGTATCATGAGTTTATTGATCATGAAAATATAATCTTAGTGTCAACTGATGCTATTGGAATGGGGGTGAACTTACCTATTCGACGTATTATTTTTATGAACCTTCAGAAATTTGATGGAGAAGAGGAGCGTTGGTTGACTTCTCAAGAAGTAAAACAGATTGCAGGACGTGCTGGACGAAAAGGACTTTATGAGGTAGGTTACGTGTGTGCTTATGGAAAAGGCTACTCATTTTTAAAAGAGAAAATCGAGATGGAAGATCCTCTTATTGAAGAGGTGGTTATGGGTCCAAGTGAAGCTATTTTAGAAATTGAAGGATTACCATTAAAAGAGAAACTAGCTCTTTGGAGTACAACCACTATAGAACTCGAATGGTATCGTAAAATGGATATCAGAGACTATATTTTAATTTTAGATAAAATTAGAAAATACCAGTTAAGTGAACACGATCAATGGCGTATTATGAAACTACCAATCGATGTTCATAATGAGGAGATTATCGCAACCTTACTTGCCTATATTGAGAATTATTTTATTCAAGATGAGGATGAACTTCCAAAACCTTATCAAAAAGAAGAAAGTTTACGAACACTTGAAACGTATTATCAGAAAGTAAATCTGTATTACTCTTTCTGTAAAAATTTCGACATTCCCTTTGATTTAGACTGGGTATATGAAGAACGACTTCGAGTAAGTGAACGAATCAATGAATTTTTAGTAAATGGTAAATATTAAATAAAAAAGATGATTCAAGTAGCAAGAGATGAGGAAATAATTAAATACTTAAAAAATAATAAAACGGAGCATAGTTTTCAATTAAATCTAGTTGCTCCGTTTTTTATTGAATTCATTTAACATTTAAATAGACTAATTATCCTAATAATTCAATGGCTTCTTTTAAAACTGTTGTAATATCCTCCTTAATGGCTAAGGTTGCCAAATGATCTACTGGTTTAGTTGATTTATTGATTAGAATTAGATGTTTTCCTTTAAAGTAATGAATTAAACTTGCAGCGGGGTAGACAGCTAAAGATGTTCCACCAATTATTAAAGTATCAGCTTGTTCAATGGCTTCAATACTACCATTTAAAACATCAGTATCTAAACTTTCTTCATAAAGAACGACATCTGGCTTAACGCGCCCACCACACTTTGTGCAAGTAGGTACTCCGTTACTTTCTAATATAAATTTTTCATCATAAAAAATATGACAGTTTTCACAATAGTTCCTAAGGACTGAACCATGAAGTTCAAAGACATGCTTTGAGCCTGCTAATTGATGAAGACCATCGATATTTTGTGTAATAATCGCTTTTAATTTTCCTATTTCTTCAAGTTTTACAAGAGCATAATGAGCTGAATTAGGTCTTGCCTTAGGATAAATTAGTTTTGATTTATAAAAATTAAAAAATTCTTCAGGATACTTCTGATAGAAACTGTGAGAAACGAGCTGTTCAGGTGTAAAGTTTATCTTTAGTTTTTCATTAAATAATCCATTAGAACTTCTAAAGTCAGGAATTCCAGATGCAGTACTAACACCTGCTCCGCCAAAGAAGACTATGTTTGTACTGTGTTTTAAAATCTGTGTTAATTGTTTGATATCATTTGACATGTAATCCTCTCCTTTTATTCGTTATTATAGCATAATCAAATTTTTTTAATTTTTTCATAAGATAAAAGTGAAAATATGCTTTGTTATCCGTTATTTCTGACATATAAGAAATAAGGTGACCATTAAATCAAATAGGAAAGCTTCTTCCTTTAAAAACTAAGTCATTTTACTTCTTAACGGATGAGGGTTAGCTTTGGCTTGATTTTTTAGTTTAAAACAAAGAATTTTGAAATTCGAAATTTTAATTACATATAAACGTTAAAAAGTGGTATACTAGTATACAACGAGCAGTTTTTAAAACGTAAGTCTAGGTGGAAAGTAAGTTCTACGAAAGGACGGTTTAATCATGTTAAAAATAAATGATTACATCATGTATGGAACAACAGGTGTTTGTCAAGTGACAGATATTAAGAGTGAGCAATTTTTAAACGACCAGCCTCAAGATTATTATGTTTTAAATCCTGTATACACTGAACATACAACAATCATGGTTCCGGTTGAATCAACACAGATTAATGCAAGAAGCTTACATTCAAAAGAAGAAGTGTCGAGTTTTATTGAAAAAATGCCATCTAAAGAGCTTTTTTGGATAGATGATGTGCGTGAAAGAAATCTTATTTTTAGATCAATGATTAAGAAAATGGATTGTGAATCATTAATAACTTTGATAAAAAGTATTTATCATCATAAAAATAAAGAGGGATCTTCAACTAAAAAGATTAATAAAAATGATGAAGATATTATGAAGCTGGCAGAGCATTTATTAAATGAAGAGTTTGCCATGATTTTAGGAATTGAACCAGAAGAAGTAACCGATTATATTCTTGAACAGGTTGCAGAATAATAATAAAAGATAGTTTCGTTAGGGAACTATCTTTTTAAATTTATTTAAATCCAGATATTTACAAATAATGTTTTGCGAGGTAGAATAATTAAAATAACTTTAAGAACTAAAAGAATAAGATTTGAAGTCTTTTAGACTACATGCTATGAAGCAAAAAGCATTCATCTTAGTATTTTAATAAAAGTGAGAAGGATTAGATTTCATGATGGCGTATTTGTTGATGTAATGCTTATTCATCTTGCTAAACATTGCCTGCAATATAATGAATCATGTTGTGAATTCATTGTCAAGCAAAGGTCACGTATCGAAAGTGATGTTTAGAAAATCAACAGTAATGATATCGTACTATTAAAAGCAAGGTATAGTGATAGCGTACGAGGTGACGTGTCAAATCAAATGAATTAACTTAAAAGGGGGATGATGTGAAATGAAGCATCTATTAAATGAGTTTGACGAGTCTAAAACGGCTATTTTAAATCCAACGGATACAGTGATAAAAGAAGAGGGATTTCCTCTTGTAGCAGTGGGAACTTTTTCACCTTCATTGATGGAGGCATTAGCAACATGGGAAGGGATAGAGAGGATTGGGGAGTTAACTTCTTCAAATGGGAGAACACCTATTTATAAATTGAATCATCGAAATAAAGAAGTTGCTATTTTTAAAACTTGGGTAGGTGCTCCCGCTACTGCCGGATGTGTGGAAGAAATGATTGCAAAAGGTGTGAAATCGATCGTTTTATTTGGATCATGTGGCGTCTTACAGCATGAACTAGTTGATGGGAAGATTATCGTTCCAATTGCGGCCATTCGAGATGAAGGAACAAGTTATCATTATGCCAGGGCGAGTGATGAAATTACCTTAGAGAAGACATCGATAAAGACGATGCAAGAAGTTTTAGAAGAACTTGGTTATTCATATGTTTTAGGAAAGACTTGGACAACAGATGCATTTTATCGTGAGACAAAAGATAAAGTTCAACGACGAAAGGAAGCAGGCGCTATCTGTGTTGAGATGGATTGTTCAGCCATAGCTGCTGTGACAAAGTTTCGAGACGTTAAGTTCGCTCAGTTTTTATATGCTGCTGATAATTTGGATGCCCCTAAATGGGAGCCAAGAATGCTTGGAAAACATCAACTATCACAAAAAGAAGAGTTATTAAACATTGCCTTAGATATAGCCATTCGATTATAAATGAGGGATGGAAATTATTGAAGCTTGTTTTTTTAAAGATGAATTGTTATAATAAAGCTATCCGATCATAGTAGAAATACATGTTACTTAAGCGGACAAGAGCCGATAAGTAACGACGGTTTATATCTCATGTTGGCGCATGAGATTTTTTTTATGCTAAAAACTAAGTAATGGCGTCAAAATGACAAATAAGTGATACAATAAAAGATAGTAACAATTAAAAGAGGTATATATATGACAACATTTAATGAATTCAAACTTAGTTCAGATATTTTAAAAGCATTAAATGGACTGGGGTATCATGAAGCAACAGAGGTTCAAGCTCAAGTTATTCCAACCATTCTAAATAAAGAAGATCTGATTGTTCAATCCAAAACGGGAAGTGGGAAAACAGCATCTTATGGAATTCCTGTTTGTGAACAAATAGATTGGGAAGAAAATAAGCCTCAAGCACTTATTTTAACTCCTACTCGAGAATTAGCCGTTCAAGTTCAGGAAGAACTGATGCATATTGGACGCTTTAAGCGATTAAAGGTAGTTGCTGTTTATGGAAAGTCTCCGTTTAAAGATCAAGTTCGAGAACTAAAACAAAAAACACATATTGTTGTGGGAACACCAGGACGAGTATTAGATCATATTGAGCGTGGAACATTAAATTTACAGCAAATTAAATCTGTTATTTTAGATGAAGCTGATGAGATGTTAAACATGGGATTTATTGAGACGGTGGAAATGATTTTAAAGATGACACCTAAGGCACGTCAAACGATGTTATTTTCGGCAACGATGCCAAATGCAATTAAAAAGTTAGCAAAGAACTATTTATCGCAGCCGACAGAAATTAAAATTGAATCGAAATCAATTGCAACCGATTTAGTTGAGCATGCGTTATATCCTGTTCGAATGCAAGAAAAAGTTCGTTTACTACAAGATTTATTAACCGTAGAAAATCCAGGTCGCTGTATTGTATTTTGCTCAACACGCGAAGCAGTAGACGCTTTATATCAAGGATTAAAAGCAAAAGGTTATCCTGTGAACCGTCTACATGGAGGAATGGAGCAAAGGGATCGTCTTGAAGTGATGCGAAACTTTAAAATGGGACAGTTTTCTTTTTTAGTCGCAACGGATGTAGCAGCACGAGGAATCGATGTCAGTGATTTAACACATGTGTTTAACTTTGATTTACCTGAAGACCAAGAATCTTTTGTTCATCGAATTGGTCGCGTCGGGCGTGCAGGAAAAGTCGGAAAAGCGATCACGTTTGTAACTCCATTTGAGACTAAGTTATTAGAGCAGATTCAAGCTTATATTGGATTTGAATTGCCAGTGATTGAACGTCCAGTGGCAACAGAAGTTGAAAAAGCAAGAGCTGCCTTTGAAGCGAAATTAAAAGAACGTCCGAAAATCAAAGTGCAAAAACATGCAGATGTCAACAAAGAAATTATGAAAATCTATTTAAATGGTGGAAAGAAAAAGAAACTTCGTGCGATTGACTTTGTTGGAACCATTTTATCTATTGATGGAGTTGAGAAAGAAGATATTGGAATTATTGATATCCAAGAGAATGTGACCTATATTGATATTTTAAATGGAAAAGGCTGGACTGTGATTGATGGATTAAAAACGAAAACCATCAAAGGGAAAAAAATAAAAGCCCAAAAAGCTTACAAATAATTCAAAGCAGCAAGAAGGATAGGTACCGCAAACGTTAGATGACTCATTTAATGTTTGCGGTTTTTTTATGTGGGATAGAGATTAAAGATTTTGACTTGAAATTTATATTAGGGGATAACTGAAGCGTATAAGTTAATGATTCATTTATCATACTAAAACTAAATAAGTTTGATGGTGAAAACAATATTTAAATGAGGTAGAAGAGGTGGTAAGGTGAGAAAACGTGGTTTTGATTCCCAAGATAGTCGTTGGTTCTCACCCACTGAGTTAGTCAAATTAAGACAAGCGAATCGTGATATTACGTGGCTCATTAACCGAGGGTATAAATTTGAAAATAGTGTCACCTTTGTGAGTAATCGTTTTTTATTTTCAAATCGTCAGCGTGAAGCTTTAAAGCGTACGATTTGCACCAAACAACAACGGGTAACTCGAGCAGCTAAAAAACAATCACTGACGAAGTTGAAAGATGGACCTATTTACATTGATGGATTCAATTTAATTATTACGTTAGAGGTAGCTTTAAGTCGAGGCACTTTAGTTGTTGGAAATGATGGATGTCTTCGTGATTTAGCAGGTCTTCGCGGAACGTATAAGCTGATTGAACAGACCGATCAAGCGCTACGGTTAATAGCTGATTTCTTAAATAGATACGATGTTCCTAAAGTTATTTTTTATTTAGATGCACCTGTTTCAAATTCAAAAAATTTAAAGTCTAGAATTTTATTCATCATGAATTTGTTTTGTATTCCAACTGAGGTTGAATTAGTTCCTAATGCCGATTGTGTATTAAGTAAAAGAGAACGAATTGTATCGACTGATGCTATCTTATTAGATCAATGTATCAGCTACTTTGATTTATCTCAAAGTATTATTCATCACTATTTAAAGACGTTAGAGGTTATAGATTTTTCTCTTTTACAAGGAGGCGAGGCGGATGATTAATTATATTGTAGAGTGTTGTGCTCCGACACTTGCTCAGTTAAAAGTGGCGAATCTTTTTAGTTACCCTTATTTCTATGTTCATCAGCTACAACAGGAATTAATAAACGTAAATGAAGTACTTAATAAAGTCAATTTGTTTGCTGAGTTACTCAAGCTTGGTGAAAAAAGAGCTTTAATTTATGTTTATCAAAAAGAGAAGTTAAAAGAAGTATTAAATAGATGTGAGGTAAAATGTTTTTTAGAAGAAATAGGATATGTGACGAGGGATCTTGAAACTTGTTTGTCTAGCTTAAAAATGCGTTTAATGAGTCATGATGAGTTTCCACATGAAATTGGGTTCTTTTTAGGGTATCCATATGAAGATGTGATTGGTTTTATTCATCATCAAGGTAAAGAGTATCTTTATAAAGGGTATTGGAAAGTCTATGGTCATTTAGATGAAACGAAAAAGCTGTTTCAACTGTATTTGATGTGTAAAGAAGAGTACCGATTGAAGTATGAACAAGGGCAGACGCTTCAAGAGTTATTAATGAATATATAAGTAGCGATAAGTTTTTCATCGTTGAAAAACGTTTAGCGCGACTATAGTTAGCCTGTGTCTTAAAATGTGAAATATATTTCGCTCTGTATACAGATGAAGGAGGAAATGTGTTTATGAATAGAGATGATCATCATCGATTTGGAGTCTGATTAACTAGTAAAGGTGAGATTGAGAAGATTTTGTTGAACTAACAATATAATAATGAAATAGGACAAAATTTAAACTATATTTAGAAGTTATCAGTGGGGGCTTTTTTATTTTTTAAAAGCATGTTATATTAAAATTAATTAGTTAGCTATGGCTAACTCAGTGAGGTTGTTATGATTTGTTCAGGATGAAGACAAAATCTTTATTTTTAAATAAAAGTTAGCTTTTGCTAACTAAAATGCGTCTCTAACTTTAGAACGTAAGATATGAGAGAAATTTTTTTGTTCTTAGGTTAGCTTAAGCTAACTGAGGGGTTGGATTTAGTTTTCTATTAAACGATCATGAATAACAAAATAATTCTGAGTAAGGCAGACTAATTTAATGAGAGGTGAACAGAGAAGATGCAGAAGTATTTAATTGAACATTGTGCGCCAACATTGGCGGGATTGAAAACTGGAAGTTTATTTAATCTGTCTTTTACTAGTCGTGAGGAACTGGATGAAAAGGTGAAAATGGTAAATGAAATGTTAAATCCCAAAGGATTATATTGTGAAATTATGCGGCTGCGTCAGACGTCAGCTCTCATCTATATTTATCGTTCTCATCAGTTGCAAATAGATTTAGCAAGGAAAGAAAGCCAATCTGTCTTATTAAATATTGGCTATCAAAAAATGGATATTTCCTCATGCCTAGCAACTTTAAAGGAACGTTTATGCTATCAAGAGATGTTTCCTCATGAAATTGGTTTATTTCTAGGTTATCCTGTTGAAGATGTCATCGGTTTTATGACATATAAAGGAAAAAACAGTAAACATACAGGGTACTGGAAAGTATATGGGGATGTTGTTGAAAGTGTAAAATTGTTTACGAAGTTTAGCAATTGTAAACGACTGTATAAGCAGCGATATGGAAATGGGGTTTCAATTCAGCAGCTTATTGTTGCTGATTAATTATAAAATTAAAGGAGAGTGTCACAATGAAACAAATAGCAGTTGTATATTGGAGTGGAACAGGAAATACAGAAGCGATGGCATTAGAAGTCGTGAAAGGAATTGAGAAAGTAGGAGCGAACGCGTCTATGTTCACCGCTTCAGCATTTCAAGAAGATTTAGTCAAAGTGTATGATGCTATTGCTTTTGGTTGTCCATCAATGGGAGCAGAGCAGTTAGAGGAAGGTGAATTTGAACCGATGTTTGAAGCTTGCTTACCTGTACTAAAAGGAAAAAATATTGCCTTATTTGGATCATATGGTTGGGGCGATGGTGAATGGATGGATGAATGGAAATCAACCTGTGAACAAGCAGGTGCTCAGTTAGTTTGTGAGAGTGTCATTTGTAATGAGTATCCTGATGATGTCGCACTAGTAGCATGTCATGAACTAGGAGCATCATTAGCGCAATAAAAAGGAAGTATAGTAAGAAAACTAAAAAGGTCTTAATCGATGATGAGGAGCTTCGTGATGATTAAGACCTTTTTATGATGTGTTTTTAACTTTATGTGCCTTCTTTTTTAGGCTCAGGCACTTCTAATCTTTCATTGTCATACGATACTTAGAGATAGATTGAAAGGTGTGAGTCAAAGGTGAATAAAGAAGATATGAGAGCAACGGATTATAAGTATACGATTGCCAATCTTAATTTAAGAAAAGAACCTTCTAAATCTGCAAAAATCATGACAGTCATTCCAGCTTATTCCCGATTTGAAGTTTTAGATACTGATGATGAATGGTTACAAGTTTCTTATCAGCAACAAGTCGGTTATGTATATAAAGACTATGTGTCAATGACTAAATTGACAACTAGCCAGGTTCATTTACGTGCTCAACCAAAAAAAGAATCAAAATCGATGCAAGTGATTAAAAAACAACAAGAGGTTGAAGTGGTGGATCAAGAAGGACTTTGGAGTCAAGTTTTTTATGATGGAAAGCTTGGTTATATTTTTAGTCAATATTTAAGTGATGATGGAGAGAAGGTGAATGCTGATAAGTTATCATTGTTTTATTATGATATGACCAAATATGTGAATGATCATAAAATTAAGAGTCCGACCCCATATTTATTAACGACGGATTTAAAGTCAAAACAGACCTATGTCTTTGAAAATGTTAAAGGAACATGGAAAGAACTTTACAAGTGGCCGAGTACGATTGGAGCTGCAGCCACACCAACGATTACAGGAACTTTTCATATTAATGGACGAAAGCCATCGTTTGGAACAGATCGATATCAGGTAAAATATGCAACACGAATTAAAAACGGCTATTATTATCATTCCATTTTATATGACCCAACAGGAACAAAAGTGATTGATGATCGCTTAAATGAGGCATTGAGTCATGGTTGTATTCGTTTAGCACCTGAAAATGCGAAATGGATTTATGAAAATATATTAGATGGAACTACTGTTATTATTCATTAAAAAAACGCCTTTAAAGGGCGTTTTTATATAATAGTATGTTGTTTATTGAGCAGGTCAAGATAGTTTAACATTTGATTCTCAGATACTTGAGGAAAAGATTCATAATAGGCACCAACAGAGGTGAATTGATCAACTGAGTATAGGCAAACAATCTCATCTACAAATTGCCGGAAGGCTTCAATGGTTTCAGTAGGGGCTACTGGAACCGCTAAAATGAGTTTATGAGGCTGGTGTGCATGAATTGATTTAATGGCCGCTAAAAGTGTAAAACCGGTAGCAATGCCATCATCGATTAATATAATGGTACGATTTTGAATGTTTGGCAATTCATCACTTTTTCGATAGTGAAGTAGACGACGTTTGATTTCTGCAACCTCTTTTTGAATTTGATTTTGGATATAAGCTGGTGGGACATTAATCTGTTTAATATATTCTTCATATAAAAGATAATTTCCATCCATCGTGACGGCACCGATTGCGACTTCTTGGTTATGAGGAGCCCCAATTTTTCTTGGAATAATTAAATCCCAATCTAAGTGATAGCGAGAAATAGCTTCAAGGCCGACTTCTACTCCGCCACGTGGAACAAGTAACGCCATAGGATTTAATGACTCATAACGTTTTAAATGATCAGCCAGTTGTTTTCCAGCAGCGAAACGATCTTTAAAAAACATCTGTTTTCCTCCTTTTGTTGATTGATTTTCTTAGTATGTGAAGAGGAGGCTACTTTATAACGGAATTAAAGAGAGTTAACAAATGGACTGACTTAGAAGAGTTTTAACAATTCATCGACACCAAATGAACTATTTAGTCATAATATGTCATTGAAATGATATTAGAAAGGATGTTTTATAGTGAAAGGTTCAAGACACCACATACCCGTCTATCAATATACATGGACGAGTTTGAGATTACGAGCTGATAAATCAGTACTTGCCGAGGTTTTAACAGTGATCCCATCGCACACGAAATTCGAGGTGATAGAGGCTGATAGCTTGTGGTTAAAGGTGATTTATGATGAACAGATTGGCTATGTCTTTAAACAGGCTGTTTCAGTTAGTGAACTCTTAAATCAAGGTTCTGCGTCTGTTCAATCGTCCTTATTACAAATTATTTAATTGAATGCAAGAATCCTTATCTCATTTGATAAGGAGTTTTTTCTTATCTATTTAATGTTATTTTTTAAAAGAATCAAATAATTGATCAAAAAATCAAAAGGATGGCCAAAATTTATTGAAGCATAGATAAGTTCAATCTGTTTGACCAATTAAAAGTAAGTTTACAGGAGGAATATACTGTGTTTAAACGAAGTTAATGACACAATAAAAGCTGAATGAGTCACATTCGGCTTTTCAATTTATATGAATATTAAAGTTCCCAGTCACTTTTTCCAGTTGTAATGAATTGATCAGGCTACGCAGTCCACATTCTACCATGTCACTGATGGTTTGAATTAAAGCTTCTGAATCGACAATTTCTCCACGAGCAGCGTTAATGAATTTGACTCTATCTTTCATTTTTGACATTGCGGTTTCATTAATCAAATGATAATTTTGTTCCCAAAGTGGGATATGTAAGGTTAAAAGATCAGATTGTGCTAATAATGTGTCAAATTCGACGTATTCTACTAGATCTGTTAGTGATTCATCGGGTGTGAGATCATGAGCAATGATTTTACACCCGAAGCCGCTTAAATTTTTTACAATGACATGGCCAATTCGCCCCGTTCCAAGAATTCCAACTGTTTGATTACGCAATTCATGACTGATTAAGTTTTGCAGTGAATAGTCATGACAAGCATTACGAAGAAGTGCTTGTTGAATTTGACGATTAATCATGAGCATTAACATCACCGTAAAATCAGCGACACTATAAGGGGAGTAAGCGACATTGCTCACTCGTATCCCTAACTCTTTTGCAGCGTTCAAATCGATATGATTATACCAATGGTTCGTGTGGCTAAATAATTAATTCCTCTTTCTTTTCATTCGATTAATCACTTTCGGTTTGTTTCACTAT
>JAUMTV010000077.1 GCA_030531025.1 Turicibacter sp. | reverse complement strand
TGCGACCCCCTGGTCCCAAACCAGGTGCTCTACCAAGCTGAGCCACTTCCCGTTTCAAATGGCGGTCCAGACGGGAATCGAACCCGCGATCTCCTGCGTGACAGGCAGGCATGTTAACCGCTACACCACTGGACCTATTTTAAATGGTGACCCGTACGGGATTCGAACCCGTGTATGCATGCGTGAAAGGCATGTGTGTTAAACCGCTTCACCAACGGGCCATACAATTAATTCACCATCTCATTTTTATAATGGCGGAGCAGGAGGGATTTGAACCCTCGCGCCGGTTGCCCGACCTATACCCTTAGCAGGGGCACCTCTTCAGCCACTTGAGTACTGCTCCGTTCGTTTTTTCTTGCCGTTCCTGACGACTTCTATATAATAACATGGTCTACAGATAGAGTCAACACTTTTTGCAAACTTTTTTTATTTTTTATTATTTTATAAATAAAAGGCCGTAATACCAATGGATTGCGGCCTCTCAATATTACTATTGTTTTTCTTTTTCCCATCGTCTTAAATGTGGATAAGGATTAAATGCCCATTCACAACGTCCATCATATTTATATAAACCAAAGTGTAAATGAGGCGGAAATTTACCACTTGTTCCTTCTTTTCCATATCCTGTACTTCCGACATAACCTATAACTTGTCCAGGCTCAACTATATCTCCCTCTTTTAAATCACCTTCATACCCTTGTAAGTGTGCATAGTACTGATATGTATTATAAATATCTCGAATTCCTATTCTATATCCTCCATAATCATTCCATCCCATAATTTCAACCACTCCATATGCTGTTGATAAAACTGGTGTTGAATAGCTTGCAAAAATATCAATTCCTTCGTGAGAGCGTGCTCCTCCCCAGCTTCTCGCCGTTCCATAGTTATCTTGAAAACTATAACTATAACGTTTTGAAACTGGTAGTGAGCGTTTATCTAATATAATTGTATCGAAATGTTCAAATAATGAAGCAATCTCTTTAATGATCATTACAGCTTGTTCTTTTTGATAGTAAGATGTAATAGCTAATTCAAAGTCATCAAAAGCTCGTAAATATTCTACCATTGTATACATAACATCTTCTTCATTGTTTATATCTGCTAATCCATCACCGTCACCATCTTTACCAATCCCACCAAATAGATTGATTGTGTAGCTATCATTATCGTAATAATATGGATTTTCAGGTCCTGACCATCTTTCATTTAACATACAGATTGAAATCGTATCATACTTTAGACTATTACACTCTTCTCTAAATTTATAAATATTTCTTTCATATTGATCAACAGCTGCAATTTGATACCATGGAACCCCTGACGCCATTTCATAATCTTTGTACATCTTCATCCTTGCTTCATGATTACTATCGTCAGCGCTAGCCATTATACTAGGTAATATCGTAATAATAAATGATAAAATCATTATAGAGAGTTTACGTTTCATGCTGTCCACCCATTTCTAGACTAGTTTATATTCTATTAACAAAAAGGGAGACCAATGATAACTTTTCTTAATGAATTATTAATCAAATTTATAAAATATTAATTTTCACATCAATAAAGGAATAATAAGTATCTCTATTTAAAGTAAATACATTATTCTCAAAAAAATAAATCTAATTTAAAATCATTATAAATAACATCGCTGTGACTTTTTTATATGTCATAAAATTTATTCCTATTAACTCGATCTTATAGTATAAACATGAATATCTTTAATACTAGATAGTCAATTCCCTTTTTATTAATTAACTGTTCATAGTATGCTGATTTTTAAAAATTGTATTCTATTTCTAAATAAATACACTTATATATTTTTTGAGTTCTAATATGCTGTTCCATAAATCCAAAGTTGTAAGATCAAGAAGATGCTAAAGAAAAATGTACAAAATGACGAACCAATAAATCCATATTTCTCATGATTATTGCAATATAAGTAGTAACAAATAGCACTAATAATGAGCCACATAAAAATAAAATACATCGTAATTCCAAGTCCACTTATAATTAATAATATAAGTGTAATAATTAGATTAATAGCTAATTCAAATTGTAAAATTCTTTTTTTATTATTAAAATTTAACTTCTTAGATTGAATAAGAAAGAAAAAGACACCAATAAAAATTAAAATCATTATTAAAAGACTCGATACAAACAACATTTTAACACCCACTTTTTTAAAATTATAATTTATTATAGCAATTATCTGAATATAACAATTAAAAAAGGTGTAGAAATTTTAAATTTTCTACACCTTTTGAATTATCCAATTGCAAATGTAAGTTCAGCTTCTACTGCAACTTTATCCCCAAGTTTAGCAATCGCTTTTCCAACACCGATACTGCCTTTAACTTTGATCAATTCTGTTTCTAAAGTTAAAACATCGCCTGGGACAACTTTTTGACGAAATTTAGCTGATTTAATTCCAGCAAAGTAAGCAATTTTACCTTTATTGGCCTCTAAACTTAAGATAGCAACTGCCCCTACTTGAGCTAAAGCTTCAATAATTAACACACCAGGCATTACATGTTGTTGAGGAAAGTGACCCATAAATTGCATTTCATTAGCTGAAATACATTTCACACCTAATGCACGTTTTCCAGGTTCTAGTTCATCAATACGATCAACTAATAAAAACGGATAACGATGAGGGATAATTTCTTGAATTTGATTACTATTTAGTACCACTACTCCACCTTCTTTATATCCTATATATAATATAGAAAGAGTTTTTTGATTATCATATATATTTTTTAAGAACAATACATGCATTATGTCCACCAAATCCTAATGAATTAGACATTGCATATTGAATCTCTTGTTGACGCCCGATATTCGGAACAATATCTAAATCACATTCAGGATCAGGTTTTGAATAATTAATAGTCGCAGGAACAAATCCGTCTTGTAGAGCTTTTACCGTAATAATTGCTTCTATCGCTCCAGCCGCTCCCAACAGATGACCTGTGTTTCCTTTAGTTGAACTCACCATGACTTTTGTATCTTCACCAAAAACTTTTTTAATACCAAGTGTTTCTAATTTGTCATTAAGTGGTGTTGAAGTCCCATGGGCATTAATGTAATCAATATCATCTGCTGATAATTGAGCATCATTAAGTGCCATTTTAAAGCAAGCAGCTGCTCCATTTGCCTCAGAATCTGGTGCTGTCATATGGAAAGCATCACAGCTAACTCCGTACCCGACTATTTCTGCGTAAATAGTTGCTCCACGCTTTTTAGCGTGCTCGTATTCTTCTAATACTAAAGCTCCGGCACCTTCACCCATAACAAATCCATTACGTTCAGCATCAAATGGAATTGACGCCCGATTTTTATCTGTGGCTGTTGATAAAGCTTTCATTGAACAGAACCCACCAATACCAAGTGGTGTAATCGAAGCTTCTGCTCCACCAGTTAACATAATATCTGCATATCCATCACGAATGTATTTAAAAGCTTCTCCGATTGAATTTGTTCCAGCTGCACATGCTGTTACAATATCAAGACAAGCACCTTTCGCACCTAACATAATAGCAACATTCCCCGCTGCTAAGTTTCCAATAGCCATTGGAATGAAAAATGGAGAAACACGTTCATATCCTTTTTTCATTCCTTTTTCTTTTTCATTTTCGATTGTTTGAAGCCCACCAATTCCTGAACTTAAAATAACTCCAAAACGATGTTCATCAATTTCATCAATATTTAGTTTCGAATCTTGAAAGGCTTGTTTTGATGCAATCATCGCTAATTGACTAAATCGATCCAAACGTTTTGCTTCTTTTTTATTAATATACGATTCAACATCTAAATTTTTCACTTCAGCTGCTAACTTTACTTTGAAATCTGTTGTATCAAAATGAGTAATTTCATCAATTCCACAGACTCCGTTTTTAATGCTTTCCCACATTGCTCCAACATCGTTACCTACTGGACAAACTGTTCCAAGTCCTGTAACTACGACTCTACGTTTACTCATCAAATTACACCTTCCTTTTTTAAATCGCCATTCCACCGTCAACAACTAAAACTTGACCGGTAATATAACGGGCTTCATCACTTACTAAAAATGCAACTGCATTAGCAATATCCTCTACTTCTCCTAGTTGTCCTAATGGAATATTCTCTAATACTTTTGTTGTAATATCTTCTGATAATTTGGCAGTCATATCTGATTTAATATAACCTGGAGCAACTGCATTAACACGAATATTTCTTGACGCAAACTCTTTAGCTAATGATTTTGTTAATCCAATCACCCCAGCTTTAGAAGCTGCATAGTTAACTTGTCCTACATTTCCATTCATTCCAACAACTGAAGATAAATTAATAATAACTCCTGATCGTTGCTTTAAGATTGGACGTGTAATGCTTTTGCAAACATTCCATGTTCCTTTAAGGTTAACATCAATAACAGAATCAAATGAGTCTTGATCCATACGCATCATTAAGTTATCTGCTGTAATACCAGCATTATTAATAATAATATCTAAATGACCAAAGTCTTTAATCACTTGTTTAGTCATTGCCTCTACTTCTTCATAGTTAGCTACATTAGCTTGATATATTTCAGCATTAACACCATAAGATTTAGCTGTTTCTAATGTCTCTTCTGCTTTTTGTGTATTCCCAGCGTAATTAATCGCAACATCACATCCAAGTGAAGCTAATTTTAAAGTAATCGCAGCACCGATTCCACGTGATGCCCCAGTAATAAGAGCTACCTTTCCATTTAATTTCATCAAGTCTTCCTCCTAGTCCTGTAATGATTTAATTGTTGCTTCTAAAGATTTCATATCTTCCACATTTAAAAGTTTGACACTACGATCAATCTTTTTAACAAATCCACTTAATGTTTTTCCAGGCCCAATTTCAATGAAAGTATCTACCCCATCCGCAATCATTTGACGAATACTTGCTTCCCACTTTACACTCGAAGCCATTTGTTTAACCATTAAGTCCTTTAAATTTACTGTCGGTTGATAATAATCACCTAAAACATTTAATACAATAGGAATTTGGGGTTCTTTTAAGTCGTTTGTCTCAAGTAACTGTCCAAACATTTGTGCTGTTTCTTTTAGTAATGAAGTATGGAATGGGCCACTAACTGGTAAAATTAACGCGCGCTTCGCTCCATGATTTTTTGCTATTTCACATGCAAAAGTAACTGCATCAGCTTCACCACCAATGACAATCTGTCCTGGACAATTTAAATTAGCAACTTCAACGACTCCTTTAACTGACGCCTCTTCACAAACAGCTTGTACCTTTTCTAAATCTAGTCCAAGTATGGCAGCCATTTTACCATTATCTGAAGCAGCTCCCATTAGCTCTCCACGTTTTGCAACTAATGTTACACCTTCTTCAAAGTTAAAAGCGTTAGCTGCACATAAAGCTGAATATTCTCCTAAACTAAACCCTGCTACAACATCAGCCTTGACACCCGCTTCTTGTAATAAAGCTAATGCCATTTGTGAAGCAACAAATATTGCTGGTTGTGTATAAGTCGTTTGATTAATTAAGCCTTGTGAATCTTCAAAACAAATTTCTTTTAAATCAAATGGTAATAATTCATTTGCTTGATCCAATAAGTGGCGAGCTTTTTCACTCGATTCATAAAATGATTTTCCCATTCCTACTGTTTGTGCTCCTTGTCCTGAAAAAAGAAATGCAATTTTTGACATCATCAATTCTCCCTTATTCTTAACCGATTTTTAAATTTTGGCAAACTAGTGATGCATGGTTGTAGATATCTTCAATAATCTCTGCAACAGTTTGAACTTCAGAAAGCATTCCCGCCACTTGTCCAACCATCACTGACCCGGATTTTGTATCTCCTTCAAGGACAGCTTTACGTAGCGATCCTAGCGTTAAATATTCTAAATCTTCTGCTGATACACCTTGTTTCTCAAGTGCAATATACTCACGTGTCATTGGATTTTTTAAACAACGAACAGGTACTCCTACACTACGACCTGTTACAACTGTATCTGTATCTTTAGCTTTAATCACTGCTAATTTATAATTTTCATGAACTGGGCATTCTTTAGCTGTTAAGAAGCGACTACCAATTTGAACCCCACAAGCTCCTAATGCCAGGGCAGCCATAAATCCACGTCCATCTGCAATTCCACCTGCTGCAATAACAGGTAAATCAACTGCATCTACAACTTGCGGAAGTAAAGCCATTGTTGTTAATTCGCCAACATGTCCACCTGATTCTGTTCCTTCTGCAATAATCGCATCAACACCTAAGCGTGCCATTCGTTTAGCAAGAGCGACTGATGGAACAACTGGGATAATTTTAATATCGGCTTCCTTAAACATTGTGATATATGGGCCAGGACTTCCAGCCCCTGTTGTGACCACTTTTACTCCTTCTTCGACAATAACTTTCGCTAATTCATCACAATGTGGATTCATTAACATTAAATTAACACCAAAAGGTTTATCTGTTAACTGTTTACATTTTCTAATTTCATCTCTTAAACGATCGGCATCCCAGCCACCAGAACCAATAACACCAAGGCCACCTGCATTTGAAACAGCTGCGGCAAGTTCTGCTAGTGAGATATTTGCCATCCCACCTTGAATAATTGGATATTTTATATTTAATAAAGTTGTCAAAGACATCTTTTTATCCTCCTTTATGATTCTAATCTAAATAGAAACAATACATCCACCCCATGTTAATCCGCCACCAAATCCGATGAGCATAACTTTATCCCCATTTTTTACTTGTTGCTGTTTGATTGCATCATGTAATGCAATTGGAATACTCGCTGCTGATGTATTTCCATACTCAGAGACGTTTAAAAAGAATTGCTCACTTGGAGCTTTTAAATCTTTAACAACTTTATCAATAATTCGCTTATTCGCTTGATGTGGGATAACTAAACGAATGTCATCTAGTGAAAGATCATTTTGTTCAAATAACTTTATCATTGTTTCCTTTATTGCAGTGATAGCAAATTTAAACACTTGCTGACCATTCATATGAAAATGAATCGGTTCTACTTCTACTTGATTGAACGGATTGTTTAGCGGGATTTTAGTTGTTGTTAAGGCGTCTTGTTCATCCCCTGATGAATTAAGATAAAAACTATTTGTTAAATCTTCATCATACTCTACAACAACAGCACCACTTCCATCCCCAAATAAGACACAAGTTCCACGATCATTCCAATCCATTATTTTTGATAAGACTTCAGCTCCAATAATTAGTGCTTTTTTTACTGTTTGTGTTTTAAGGAATTGTTCAGCCACACTTAAAGCATAAACGAATCCGCTACATGCCGCATTTAGATCAAATGCAATTATCTGTTGGTTATTTAATCCAAGTCTTGATTGTACTAAGCAGGCAGTAGAGGGGGTTAAGCGTTCAGGTGTAAATGTTGCAACAATGATTAATCCAATTTCAGAAGAGTCGATATTTGCTTGCTCAATAGCACGCTTTGCTGCTTCATATGCTAAATCAACTGTATTTTCAGTTGTTACAATATGACGATTATAAATACCTGTTCGAGTAGAGATCCATTCATCAGTTGTTTCGACGATAGATTCTAGTTGTTGATTACTAAGTGTTGAAGCTGGAACATACATACCGCTTCCAACAATTTTAATTCCCACTAAACTCACCTCAACTTTCTCATAAATTAGCGATGGGTATTATCATATTCCCCTATCGAACGATACTTTCTATAACGTTTAGCTAGTAGTTGTTTTATAGATATTTTTTTTGTTTGAGATAAATAGTCTTCTAATTGAGTTTTTAATTGATCGAAGACATACTGTGGAAACTGATGAGCTCCACCTACTGGTTCTTTAATAATTTTTTCAATGATTCCCATTTGTAAATAATCTTGTGCTGTTAGCTTCATGACTTCAGCTGCTTCTTTTGCTCGTGAACCATCTTTATATAAAATAGATGCAAATCCTTCAGGAGATAAAATTGAATAAATAGCATATTGCAACATCCAAATTTGATCGCTTACTCCTAAAGCTAATGCCCCTCCACTTCCACCTTCTCCAATGACAACAGATAGTGTAGGAACTTTTAAACTTGACATCTCTTTAAGACATTCAGCAATCGCATGACCTTGACCACGTTCTTCTGCTTCAGGACCTGGATAGGCACCTGGTGTATCTATAAACGTAATGATTGGTCGATTAAATTTTTCAGCCTGTTTCATTAAACGTAAAGCTTTTCGATAGCCTTCTGGATGAGGCATCCCAAAGTTGCACTTAATGTTTTCAGCTGTGGTGTTTCCTTTTTGATGAGCAATTACTGTTACAACTCTATTTCCAAGTTTCGCAATCCCACCAATAATTGCTTCATCATCTCGATACAAACGGTCACCGTGTAATTCAATAAATGAATCAAATATGTAATCAATATAATCACGGGCTTTTGGTCTTTTCGGATGACGTGCAAGTGTCACATGATCCCATGCCGTTAAATTTTCATAAGCACGAGTTTTGTAAAGGCGTAATTGCTGTTGAAGTTCTTCAATTTCTGCATGATTCTCAACTGATATTTCATCTAGACGTGCTTCTATTTCTGAAATCTTCGTTTCGATATCTAAAATAGACATTACCCTTCACTCCCTTCATGCAACTCAATAAGTTCTGAAATGGTCTTCTTGAGCCTATGACGACTGACGACTAGATCAATAAGCCCCTTTTCTTGTAAAAATTCAGCTGTTTGAAAATGATCTGGTAATGATTGTTTAATTGTTTGCTCAACTACACGTCGACCAGCAAATCCAACAGCTGCACCTTTTTCAGCAATTAAAATATCTCCAAGTGTTGCAAAAGAAGCAGTAACTCCACCCATAGTTGGTTGTGTTAAAACACTAATATAAAGCAATCCAGCTTGATCATGCTTAGCAATAGCTGCTGAAGTTTTAGCCATTTGCATTAAAGAATATATTCCTTCCTGCATTCGTGCTCCACCTGAGGCACAAACTAAGATTAAAGGAAGTTTTCGAGAGGTTGCCACTTCAATGAGACGTGTCACTTTTTCACCAACTACCGATCCCATACTTGCCATCATAAAATAGCTATCCATTACACCAATAGCAACTGTTTGACCATTAATCTTTGCAATTCCTGTAATGACTGCTTCATTGATTCCATTGGCTTCAATTAATCCTTTAACTTTTTGTTCATAACCCGGAAACTTAAGTGGGTTAAGACTGATTAAACGTTGGTTAATTTCTTTAAATGATCCTGTATCCACAAGACTGTCTAAGCGTTTAATCGCGGACATACGATGATGAAATCCACAACTTGGACAAACTGCTAAATTAGAGTCAAGCTGTCTAGCTGGTAAGACTTCTTTACACGATTCACATTTCGTATAAATTCCTTCATTAACATCACGTTTAGGTGTCGTTGGTTTTATTTTTTTTTGACGTTGTAAAAAGAATCCCATGTTCTAGCTCACCTCCAGTTCATGCATATGTTTTTGAATAAAGCTTGTATCATAATCATTTTCAATAAACTTCGGATGCTCCATAATGGCATATTGAAAATCAATGTTTGTATCAATTCCTTCGACAACAAGCTCTTCTAATGAACGTTTCATCTTTGCAATTGCTTCTTGACGATCTGATCCATGAACAATGAGTTTTCCAACCATTGAATCATAAAAAGGTGGAATATGATAGCCTTGATAAACAGATGTATCTACACGAACCCCCAAACCACTTGGAAGGTTTAATGTTACTACCTGTCCTGGTGATGGCTTAAAGTTTTTCGATGGATTCTCTGCATTAATACGACATTCCATAGCATGTCCACTTACTTTAATATCTTCTTGTTTAAAAGATAAAGGTTCACCTGAAGCAATTTTAATTTGTTCTTTAATTAAGTCAATTCCTGTAATCATTTCAGTAATTGGATGTTCAACTTGAATACGCGTATTCATTTCAATAAAGTAAAAATTATTGTGTTTATCTAGCAAAAATTCAATGGTTCCTGCATTTTCATACCCAACAGTAACCGCTGCACGAATAGCCATTTCTCCCATCTTTGCTCTAGTTTTAGCATCTAATACAGGTGAAGGTGCCTCCTCAATCACTTTTTGATTACGTCGTTGAACGGAACAATCTCGATCATATAAGTGAACAACATTTCCAAATTGGTCAGCTAAAATTTGAAACTCAATATGACGAGGGTTTTCAACAAATTTTTCAATGTACATTGAATCATCTCCAAAGGCCATTTTAGCTTCTAATTTCGCTGTTTGAAATAAATCTGCAAACTCTTCTTCTTTAAAAATAATACGCATTCCACGGCCTCCACCACCAGCCGATGCTTTAACTAAAACAGGATACCCAATTTGAGAGGCGATTTTTTTTCCTTGCTCAACTGTTTCAACAAGTCCATCTGATCCTGGTACAACAGGAACGCCAGCCTCTATCATCATTTCACGGGCTTTCGATTTATTTCCCATGTTATCAATAACAGAGCCTTTTGGACCAATGAATTTTAATCCTAATTCCTCTGTTAATGCAGCAAACGTACTATTTTCTGATAAAAATCCAAAACCAGGGTGAATCGCATCGCATCCAGTGGCTACTGCTGCACTCAAAATATTGTTCATATTTAAATAGCTATCTTGAATTTTAGCTGGTCCAACACAGATAGCTTCATCTGCTAAGTCCACATGAAGTCCACGATTATCCGCTGTTGAATAAATAGCAACTGTTTCAATCCCCATCTCTTTACAAGCACGGATAATTCGAACAGCAATTTCGCCACGATTAGCAATTAATATTTTGCGTAGCATGTTTACACCTCACTTTTTTACTTTTGAACTGGATACGTTTATTCGATAATCATCAATACTTGCTCAAATCCTACCGCTTCTTCGTTTTGCACTTTAATTTCTTTGACTACACCATCGTATGGCGATTCAATTTCATTCATAACTTTCATTGCCTCAATAATACATAAAGGTTGTCCTTTTTTCACAGTATCACCTACTGATACAAATGGCTTTCCACCTGGTTCATTTGAGCTATAAAAAGTCCCTACTAACGGTGCTTTAACTTCTTTTTCGTTACTAGAGGTCGTTACTTCAATTGTTTCATTATTCACAGAAACAATTTGTGTCTGATTCATTGGCATAATGTCTGCTACTTTCGGTTGAACCGGATTGACCGTTTGAACCATTTCCTTGATTTCACGTTGAAGAGAAACTTTGAATCCTTCGACTTCGACTTGAAGTTTAGTCATATCACTATCTGAAAAACGATCCATAAGCTGTAACACTTGATCCATATAATCATTTTTTTTCTTATCTTTGATAGATGGATTGGTTGTTGGGTTCATCTCAATTCCTCCATTAGTTTTAAATTCAAATACTTCTTAAATCAAATAGTTTGATTTTCAAATATAATAATTAATATAAAGGACAGACTCAACTCTGTCAATCACTTCCACAATATTCACATGAATTATTTTTAATTTGCTAAGATTTCATTTTTTAAAGTTTCCATTAAATTTCCGACTGTTGTTAGCTCATTTATTCGATAAGCATTTGACCCACAGAATAATAAAGCGTCGTCAACTTCACCTCGAACGGCATGAATTAATGCCTTACTGATACAATAAACTGTCGTTGCTGGATTACATGGTTTTATACAGTTATAACATTTTTTAATCTTCTCACGTTTGATTCCATATTTCTCACTAAATTTATTTCGAATAGCTCGACCTGGCATTCCAACCGGACTCTTCACTAGAATAATATCTTCTTCTTTTGCATCAATGATTGCTTGTTTAAAGTTTGGATGAGCATCACACTCTTCAGTTGCAATAAATCGAGTTGCCATTTGAACACCAGATGCTCCTAAACTCAGGTAATGAGCAATATCTGAACCATCAAAGACTCCACCAGCAACAATAATTGGGATTTCTTTATTATATTTCTTAGCATAAGGTTCAGCTGTTTCAATAACTTCTTTTAGAATTTGATCTAAATCAATAACATCTGACTCAATATCTTCAGCTTTAAATCCAAGATGCCCACCAGCTTTTGGACCTTCAATAACAATCATATCTGGTGCAACGTTATATTTACGATCATAATTTTTAAGTAAAGCTTTTGCTGCACGAGCGCTTGAAATAATTGGTGCAAACATTGTCTTACTTCCCTTTAAATGAGCTGGTAATGTTAGTGGTAGACCTGCTCCAGAAATAATAATATCAACACCTGCATCAACTGCTGCCTCGACATGCTCTTCATAATGTTCCATAGCAACCATTAAGTTGATTCCAATCATTTTTCCTTTCGCCATCTCTTTTGCTTTTTGTATATGTTTTTTAATAGCTCTTAAATTTGCTTGTAATGTATTCGTTTCAAAGTCTGGTTCATCATGTCCAATTTGAGCTCCAGATAAAACACCAAGCCCACCATAATTAGAAACAGCCGCTGCTAAGTTTGATCGTGAAATTCCAATTCCCATTCCTCCTTGAACGATAGGAAGTTCAAGTGTAAAATTACCGATTTTTAATGGTTTAAAATTCAATTTATTCACCGCCTATTTTTATTTAGTATTAAAAACTACATAATAAGTTTAATAACACTATTTACGAATCTTCGATTTGGATTATAGCATATCTTTTTGTAAAAATTGAGTATTTTTTTGATATCCAAAGTAAAAAAGTTAGATTTTCAAAGTAATAGGAGGGCTTTAACAGCTATAGATTTGTCCTATCAACTTAAAATGTCGAAAAAATAGAGAACTACTTTAAAGACTTATTTTGATGAAAATAACGTCTATCTTTTAGTGATTAACAATATGTTTTATCAAAAGGAAGGTGGTATCAATGTTAAAAACAAATCGTAATAAAGTCATTAAATGGTCGGTCCAAGGAAAGGTTCATCATCCAATAGGAGGTGGCTATCGAATTACTCATGAGGGATGTCCTATGGTATTACCAGCAACAGGTGGTATTTCTTACAATGTTAAAATAGGAGATTGTGCATTTGGTTGGGCAGGAGATCATGTTGAACCTGGTGTTTCTATTCGAAATGAAGATAAAAATGAGAATGCCGCTCTAACGACATTTGCCTGTATTGGAAATAAAGCAAAAATTATTAGTGGGGATGCTAAAGGAAAATTAGGCTATGTAACAGGAACACATGGTGGAATTGAACATACAATGATTCATTTTGAGGAATGTGTTTTAGAAGATTTATGTATCGATGATAAAATTTTAATTCAAGCTTATGGGCAAGGATTACAACTACTCGATTATCCGGATATTAAAGTCATGAATATTGATCCTGATTTATTTGAACAACTTAAGATTGCAGAGTGTGATGGTAAAATTCATGTCCCTGTTGTTGCTATCATTCCACCCTATTTAATGGGATCTGGAATTGGGGCTGCTAGTTCATATACCGGTGACTATGACATCATGACAGCTGATGTAGATGAAATTAAACGACTTCATCTTGATAAACTAAAATTCGGTGACTTTGTCTTACTACAAGACTGTGATAATACATATGGACGCGGATACTTAAAAGGAGCTGTTAGTATCGGTGTTGTTGTACATAGTGACAGTGTAAAAATGGGACATGGCCCTGGTATTACAACAATTATGACATGTAAGAAATCGCTGATTGATCCTATTATCGATAGTACTGCTAACCTTGCTCACTATATGAAAATTCTAAGTCGATCATGAAATGAGGTGATTTAAATGAAAAATAAGAACTCTTGCCCTAAATGTGGGGGGAATGAGATTATAAAAATCCCTGGAAAAGCCGGAGCTTACGGAAGTGGAAATAATATTATGATTGGGATGACTATTTTTAGTGCCGTTCTTGTTCATCGCTATGTTTGTAGTGACTGTGGATACTCTGAAGAATGGATTGATACTGATGATTTAAAAAAACTAAAAAAGTATTATGGATCTAATTGATAGACTTTTTTACATTGCTTTCTCTGTAATTCCCATGATAAGATAAATTCCTGAAAGGAATTACTAAAAAAGGGGAATTAATATGGATTTAAAAGAAACACTAGAACGCATGCATCATCAAAAATTATATTACTGTAATCATGAAGAACTTATGGCAAAACAAGAGAAATGTTTAGACCGTTTATATGACTTCAATCAAACACGTCCAACTGAGTTTGAAAAGAGAACAGAGATGTTAAAGGAAATGTTCGCCGAGATTGGTGAAGGATGTTATATTGAACCCCCACTTCGTGCAAATTGGGGAGGACGTCATGTTCATTTTGGAAATGGGGTTTATGCGAATTTTAATTTAACATTAGTAGATGATACGCATATTTATGTTGGAAACAACGTTATGTTTGGACCTAATGTAACTTTAGCAACAGCTGGTCACCCTATCCACCCTGAGCTTCGAATAAAACAAGCTCAATTCAATCGTCCAATTACGATTGGGGATAATGTATGGATTGGAGCAGGTGCTGTCGTTTTACCTGGTATCACAATTGGGAATAACACAGTCATTGGAGCGGGAAGTATCGTTACAAAAGATATCCCTGCTAATGTCGTAGCCGTTGGAAATCCATGTAAAGTATTAAGAGCGATTAATGAACGTGACTTTGAATACTACTTTAATGAGATGAAAATAGATATAAAATAACTAAAAAGAGAGCCAATGGCTCTCTTTTTAGTTATTAATATAGTTTTTAAAAACATCTGCAAAATCTTTTTGAATATACGTCTGACGTGCTTGTGATAACCAATGAAATGAATATTCATTAATCTGAGTGAACACTTGAGATAAATCACCTGTCTCAAGTCGTTGCGATCCACAAGCTTGAGCAGCTAAGTTTAATGTCTGCTCACTCTTACTAAGTAA
>JAUMTV010000076.1 GCA_030531025.1 Turicibacter sp. | reverse complement strand
AAACATTTAGTGTGTCGTGATAAATGTAGATTTTATTTCTGTTTATATATAGTACAATTTATCTAAGCTAATAGAAGGGGGAAGTGGAATGATTCTAGAGGCATACGAAAAAACAAGTGATTGCATTACTAGATATAAAATATATGACTGTGGTACCCAAGTTGCAACATTAAAGTTTAGAGATCAAACTTGGATTGCTGGAGTATTAAATGAATTAAAAATAGAAACTATATAAGTCCAGATAAGTTTTTCACCCATAAAAACTTTTATCTGGACTATAGGATGCTTTAGTATTCAAGCGGTTTACCAACTAAGATTGCTGTAGCATGATGAAATACCTTTCTGTTTCTATATATAAATCTAATTCAGATTTTAGATTAGCCTATGAATGGATTAAAGAACAAATTAATGATTCTATTACAAAAGCATCATAAATCCATTTTTTATCAAAAAAGAACAAACATAGTTTGTTCTCTTTTTTTGTAACAATAACCTCATGAATATAGTTTTTATTTATAAATACATATATTTTACTGCGTATAGGTGAAATGAAATCAAAATAGAACTAAGATCAGATGATTTGATAAACTGTTAAAAAATCAACTACTCTCTATATCACTTCTAAGTAAGAAGAAGCTACTTTGATTATGTTTAAAAAGATACTCCATTTAAAATTAAAGGTTGTTACAGTAATTAACTATGCTTTTCTTATCAAATAAAAAGAATTTAGAAACAAAAAAAGACTTTCTCAAAAAATTGAGAAAGTCTCATAATGTTAATATCTATTATTTTAAACGAGCTTCTAACTCTGCTTTTAATTCTTCGTTACCTGGTTTTCCAAGTAATGCGAACATGTTCTTTTTATAAGCTTCTACACCTGGTTGGTCAAATGGATTAACTCCTAAAATGTATCCACTCATTGCACATGCTTTTTCGAAGAAATATACTAAGTATCCGAAGCTATATGCTGATAATTCAGGTAAGTCGATGATTAAGTTTGGAACTCCACCGTCAACATGTGCTAATAATGTTCCTTGGAACGCTTTTTTATTAACAAAATCGATTGTTTGTCCAGCTAAGTAGTTTAATCCATCTAAATCTGATTCTTCAGCTTCTAATACAACTTCACGAGTCGGTTTTACTACATTTACAACCGTTTCAAAGATGTCACGGCGACCTTCTTGAATATACTGTCCCATAGAGTGTAAGTCAGTTGAGAATGATGCAGATGCTGGGAAAATTCCTTTTTGATCTTTACCTTCAGACTCTCCGAATAATTGTTTCCACCACTCATTGAAATATAATAATGCTGGTTCGTAGTTAATTAACATCTCAATTGTTTTACCTTTTGAGTATAATGCATTACGAATAACCGCATATTGATAAGCTTCGTTTTCTGCTAAGTTAGGGTTAGCATATTCAACACGAGCATCAATTGCTCCACGCATCATTTCTTCAATGTTAATTCCGCTAACTGCAATTGGTAATAATCCTACTGCTGTTAAAACTGAGAAACGGCCACCAACATTATCTGGAACGATGAATGATTCATATCCTTCGCTAGTTGCTAATGTTTTTAACGCTCCTTTAGATGCATCAGTTGTTGCATAGATACGTTTGTTAGCTTCTTCACGTCCAACTTTTTCAATTAATAATTTTTTGAATACACGGAACGCGATTGCTGGTTCTGTTGTTGTTCCTGATTTTGAGATAACATTGATTGAGAATGTTTTATCTTGTAAGTATTCCACTAATTCTTGAACATAAGTTGATGAAATATGATGTCCTACGAAGATAATTTGTGGTGCTTTACGTGTTGCTTTATCTTGTAAGTTGTAGAAATGATTGTTTAATGCTTCAATAGCTGCACGAGCTCCAAGGTAAGATCCACCAATTCCGATAACTAATAAGACATCAGAGTCTGATTGAATTTTTTCTGCTGCTTTTTGAATGCGAGCAAATTCATCTTTATCATAATTTTCAGGTAAGTCAACCCATCCTAAGAAGTCACTCCCTGCTCCTGTTTGTTCGTGAATACGGTTGTGAAGTACTTTTACTAATTCGCTAGCATATTCTAATTCATGCGCTGCAACAAAAGATGCTGCATTCTCATAATTAAATGATAAGAATTTTCCCATTGTATTAATCCTCCTTGTTAACCCTTGCTATTTTCTCGAGTGAGTCTCGAATCCAAATGGGTAAATGTTGTGCGAGTGGTGCAAAGCCACTTGAAGTCTCAAAGTCAGACGCTTTCATACGATGATATCGGTAATTATTATTTCCGATGCCCTTTAAACTTAATCTCGCCTGACGACGTTCAGAGTTAAAATTAAGGACTTTGACATCAATATATTGACCGATGTTAACAAAATCACGGATATCTTTTACATATCCGTCCGACAATTCTGAGATATGAATTAATCCATTACAATCTTCACTCAATTGGACGAACGCACCATAAGATTGGATACCAGTAACTTTCCCTCGTACGATACTCCCTTCTTTGATTTTCATCGTTTACACCTCAGTTCATACATACCCTTTCATTATATCATAAAGTTATTTCCAGATAATCGCTATTGTGAATTTTTTTTACTTTCTTCTAGTTTTTTTACAAGTAACGGATTACACAAAAATAAATAACTGAACATACAATCCCTAAAATAACACTCATCAAAACTTTAATAGGCTCATTTCCTACTTCTTCTTTAAGTGGTTCTTTCTTTTGAATCTTTAAATGCTCTTGGAGTCCATTTAAACATTTTGCCTGCCTTCCAATCTCACGACTAATCCTGAGACTACCAACAATCACAATCGATGCTAACACAAAACTAATCGCAAAATTGACTGTCTTTATCCCATCTTCTATCCATGTGACTGTTACTAACGCAGAAACAAAAGTTGATTTTAAGTTAAGACTTCCACTACTACAAAAAAAGGAATGAAAATCAAATTCTTTTGTATGTCTACATTGAATAAGTCCTTTTATAATTTGCACAATTATCACTGAAAAAATAGCTGCTTCTAAAATATAATTCATTTCCATTTTTTAAGGCTCCTTCACTCAATCATTTTGATTCATTATATGAGACATACGCTAAAAAGGGGATTGGCCATTTGACTTATAAAAAAAACCTTAGAAGGAGCTTAACCCATCTAAGGTTTTGATAATCATGTTTTAAATAAACGTGATTTTATTTCATCATAGCTGAACTATGTTTATGACGATGTACTTTTTCAGGATATGCATAAGCAATAGCTGCATTAATAGCCACTACAACTTCACCAAATCCAGTCGTAATCATTTTAATTTTCCCATCAAATGTACAAGCATCTCCTGCAGCAAAAATTCCATTGATACTTGTTTGTTGACGATGATCGACACAAAGTGCATTTTTATCTAACTCTAAATCCCATTCTTTAATTGGACCTAGTGATGAAATGAATCCGTATAAAACAATCACTTCATCTGCATGAACAATTGTTGTTTCATTCGTTGTAACATTTGTTAATTCAACAGCTGTCACACGACCATTTTCACCTGTTAATCCCGCTGCCACATATGGCGTTAAAATATTAACCTTTGAAGCTTTTAAATTTTCAACACTAGATGCATGTGCTCTGAATTCATCACGACGATGTACGATTGTTACATTTTTAGCTACACCATCAAGCATTAAAGACCAGTCAACTGCTGAATCTCCGCCACCAAAAATGACAACATCTTTTCCTTTAAATGTTTCCATTGATGAAACGAAATAATGAATATTTGTAAATTCATCCGCATTGGCTACATCTAATTTACGTGGAGTAAAGGCACCATTTCCAGCTGTAATAATAATTGAGCGAGAATAATGACACTCTTGATTCGTACAAATTTTAAATGTTCCGTCTTCTAACTTTTCAACCGTTTCAACATTTGTATTTGTCACCACATCGATGCGATCTTTAAACTGCTCCATTTGCGTTTTTAATTGCTCAATCATTTCACCTGCTTTAATTTTAGGATGACCTGGTAAGTCATAGATATATTTTTCAGGATATAAAGCAGCTAACTGCCCCCCAAGTTCTGGTAAGGCATCAATAATCTTTGTTGTCATCCCATGCATTCCTGCATAAAATGCCCCGTAAACACCAACTGGTCCAGCTCCGATAATTGTTAAGTCATAAATTTTTTCTGTCATCTTTCTCACCTCTTTTTATATGATTGCTACTTAATCATGTCATCATGATATTTTTAAACTTCCACTTCTATTTGCTATAACGTAACCGCTATTTTCTATTTTTATATAGTATATCTAAAAATATCCTTTAGTACAACTTTTACACTTACAAATTTTAGAGAACACCAGATAGTATTCCATAGACGATAGCGATAAAGATTCCAAACAATGTTCCACAAAATGTTTCTAGTGGCTCATGACCTAACAATTCTTTAAATCTTTTTTGATAAGACTCATCTTGAAAAATTGAGAAATCACCTGTTTTCACTAAATCATCTAATAATTGATTTAACATCTTTGCATGTTGACCAGCATGACGACGAATTCCCATCGCATCATAAATGACAACTGCCGCTAAACAAAAAGAGATCGCAAATGCAGTCGATCCAATTCCATTCACAAAAGCAACAGCCGTTGCTAATGCAGCAACAAAAGCAGAATGTGAACTTGGCATTCCTCCCGTTGATAAGACAAGTGCTGGGTTCCATTCTCTTTTCGTCATTAAACGAAGTGGAACTTTTATAAGTTGAGCTAATACATTAGCTAAGATTGCAGATTCTAGTACATAATTAAACCACATGGATACTCTCCCCTTTTGTTTAAGAGATTATGCTTCTTTTCGATGTGCGATTCGACTAGCAGCTGCTGCTGCAATTGCACCTACTAAATCATCCATAAAAGTTTGACAACATCCTTCAGCTTTTCCTCTTTTATCAATTTCACCTAAGATTCCTGGTTTAAGCTTATCAATATAACCGTAATTTGTAAACCCAATCGAACCATAAACATTTAAAATCGAAAAAGCAAGAATCTCGTCGATTCCATATAAGGAATAATCGTGATCAACCATTTCTTGTAGCGGTCCCTCTAGTAAGTTCATTTCCGCTAGCTCATCTAATCGAATACCAGTTAAAACTGCATTTTGTACTTCTCTTTTTTTAAGAACAGCCTTCACATTATAAAGACAAATATCTAACGTTAATCCCTCATAATAGTTCGATTGCAAAAAATAAGTCAGTTCTGCAATTTGTTCGAGTGTTACACCTCTATCATTAAATTTTTTTATTACTAATTCTTCTAATGTTGTTTGTTCCATTTTAATTTCATCCCTTCAATTATCATATTTATCTGTCACACGCGCATAGATATAGATTAGACACTTACTTCAAAAAAATTGAGGATGATCTGAATGAAGGAGCTAATTAACTGGTATTATCAACTCCAAATTGACCATTTAGAACAGTTGAACGATATCTACTATACGAAATTGGGTGACCGCTACATTTATATTATATCAGTCGGAAAAGAGAAAAATACAATTTTTTTCCACCTTCTACAATATTTACAATATAGTACTGAACAGCAAATTTTATTATCTAAAGAGAACACAACGACTGTTTTATTTGAAGGGCAGCATTATTATGTTTTACAATCAACCGTTATCTTACATGAGTTTATTGATATTCGTACCCTGCAAATCCCAACCATTTATCCAGAGCCTTATCCATTAGCCACTGAACTAAAAGAACGATGGATTGCTAAAAATCGACTGCATGAAGAACAGTTAAATGTTTTAATTGAGCAGCTATCTAACGATGACCGTCTTTTATTTTTTGATTTGGCTACTTATTATATTCATCTAAATGAACAAGCCTATACGTTTATCAATGAACTAATAGAAGTGAAATTCCCCGTTTCTCTTTGTCATATGCGCCTAACTCCAACAACTTACAAATTTGAATTTTTCTGCCCGAAATTATTAACCTTAGATAATAAATCCCGCTGCTACTGCGAATACATTCGTCACCTTTACTTAATGAATCATGATTTAGTTCAAATCCGATCATTTGTCCAAATCATCAATCGAGTCAATCCATTAAGTAAAGAAGAATGGTCACTACTCTATGCGAGGTTGTTCTTTCCCACTCAATTTTATGATGCCTTATTTAGCTTAAGACAAGAAGATGAAGCGGTTTATATTCCATTAATGTATGAACAAGCATTTGATTATGCTAAACTCCTTTACCAATTACCGTATGAAGTCTATCGTAGTAACTTAATTGAACTTCATGTTCCTGAATGGGTAAAAAAAGAGGCTTTGTCTAAAAATTAAATAAAATAGTAAAAAAAGAGGCTCTACTCGAATATAACTAGTAGAGGACCTCTTTTTTAATTATTATAATGAAAATTCATCAACATTTTCAACGCCGATAACACCTGGAACTTCTTCTAATAAAATTTGTTCAATACCATCTTTTAACGTCGAGTCCATTGATGCACATCCAACACATGCACCTAACATTTGAACATAGACAATTCCATCTTCAAACTTAACGTATTCCACATCTCCACCATCGCGTTGTAAGTAGGGTCTTAATTTTTCTAGAATTTCAACGATCTGTTTTTCTGTTTCGTTCACTTCGATCACCTCATTAGATACTAGTTAAATTATAAAACGCAGCCCTGAAAAAGTAAACAGATATACATAAGGAGGAATACTTTTGCTACCTATTTTTTTCACAAAATTGTCTACGTCTGGAAATAATTTCTTAATTATGAATTATTTAGAACAATTGATACCTTCATTAGATTATGCTACTTTAACAAAAGATATAACCGATCCGATTACAGGTATTTCATCAGATGGGATTATTCTTTTACTTCCCTCTGAACTCGCTGATATGAAAATAATTATCTATAATCGAGACGGATCACGTGCTAAAACATGTGGAAATGGATTACGACTCATCGGTCATTATTTGTTAGAAATCGATCGTTTTGTACACCCCACACTGACTATTGAAACAGATACGAATATTTCTACTTTAACACGTGACAACAATATCATAACCGTTGATTTAGGATTTGCCCATTCATTAATTGATCCTTATCAAACGATATCCTTAAACAGCCAAATTAACGATTACTGTGGTGAAGTTGAAACTTCATTAGGTACTTGGCAAGCAGATATGATTTCAATGGGAAATCCACATTTTATTATTTATACAAATGACGATCATGATGCATTTATCGATGAAATGGAACGAATTTCAAAAAGATATGATGTCAACGTTGGGATAGTCACCATTATTAATACCACTGAATTAAAACTAACAACCTATGAGCTCGGATCTGGATTAACTGGAGCTTGTGGTACAAATGCAGCCGCAGCTATTGCTAGTGCAGTAGCTAGAGGAGTATTGAAGCCATACGAAGCCATCACGGTATATACGCCAGGTGGTGAGCTAACGTTAACCTGGAATCAAGACGCACATCTTCTTGTAAATGGACGTTGCACGAAAGTCTGTTGCGGAACCTATTTCTTTAAAAATGAACAAAAGGACAATTAAGTCCTTTTTTATATTAAGATATACTTTTCAATCCCAGTAGCAACACCATCTTCAAGCACACTGCCTGTCACTTGATTCGCATATAATTTAACTTCATCACTTGCATTCCCCATCGCGATTCCACAACCGACAGCTGATAACATTTCAATATCATTTTTCCCATCACCAAAAGCATAACTACGCTCAACTGGAATTCCTAAATGCTCTAGCGCTTTAAAAATCCCTGTCGCTTTATTATTTTTCTTTGAATACAACTCAAACATACGTAAACTGATACTATGCGAATAGTCATAATCTGGGTGTTTCCCAACTAATGAAATACAATAATCTAATGCTTCATCATTTGGACAAAGCATTTCAATTTTCTGTGTTTCGACTTCTTCTAACGTATATTTTCCAACTAAGTAATCTCTTGAAACACCTACAGAATCAAAAAATTGATAAAATTCTTCAAAATGATCTTTCATATACGAATATTTATCACTTTGTAACATGTACTGAATTCCACGTTCTTCAAATAAAGCTACCATCTCTTTGACAAAAGATTGGTCGAGTGCTTCTTTATAAATGATTTCATCCTTTATCATCACCTGTGCTCCATTAGCTAAAATATATCCATCAAAACCAAATGATAAAATCTCCTCATTTAAAAAGGCATATGGTCGGCCTGTCGCAATAAAAACATAATGTCCATCTTGTTGTAAACGACGAATAGCTTGCAAAACTTTAGGTGTAATTTCAGTCAGTCCTTCTAAACCATCAATTAATGTTCCATCAATATCAAAAAAGACAGCTTTTTTCATACCTTTATCCCTCTTCTTCCATATAAAAGGCCCAAATCTGGGCCTTTAATTAAATTTCAAATTCTGTTAAATCTTTTAAGACGTGTGTCGGTGGCGTATCATAACTCATTACTTCTTCTCGTGTAGATACACCTCCTTCAATATAAATCGTTGGAATATTGGCATTAATTCCCGCTAAAATATCTGTAAAATAATTGTCTCCAATCATAGCAACCACTTGTGGAGGCAATTGAATGATCTTTAAAGCTTCTTCCATAATAATACGTTCTGGTTTTCCGATAAATGTTGGCTCAACACCTGTTGAAACCGTAATAACAGATGTTAGGGCTCCGTTTCCTGGTAATAGTCCACGCTCTGTTGGAATCGCGACATCTCCATTTGTTGAAATAAATTTAGCTCCATTACGAATCACTAAACAAGCTAACCCTAATTTTTCATAGTTAATCTCACGATCAAGACCAATGACTACGTAGTCAGGATTTTCACTCGTAATCGTTAACCCTTTTTCAGCTAAAGCTGTTTGAAGACCAACTTCACCAATCATATAAACTTTTGCATTTGGATTTTGATCATAAATATATTGTGCCGTTGCCATTGATGGTGTATAAACTTGCTCCTTTGTGACAGGATACCCAAGATTTGATAAAACATCTGCAACCATTTGTGGTGTTTTCGTACTATTATTAGTTAAAAATAAATAAGGAATGTTTTTTTCATGTAATGCTTGAACGAACTGTAATGTTTCTTGAACAACTTTTGTTCCATGATAAGCTGTTCCATCTAAATCAATTAAATATCCTTTATACATAAGTCTCCTCTTTCTTGCTATTTCTTTGAAGTTGTCCATTCTTCTGAGTGTTGATTTGGGACAATCTTTTCTACTACATAATAAGGACATCCATAAGCACAGTACTCTGCAATATACTCTGGAATTGTAATACATTTTGAATCTAACGGGACATTTTTACGTTCATTGTAATAAAAACCTTTTAATCGAAGTTGTCCACCTGAAAAGTCCCCCACAATAATATCGTATTTCTCTAAAATCTCCGTTATCTTTTGATAAAATAATTCTTCATCAAATTCTATGAGATGTGTTTTTACAACTTGATATCGATAACGACTCACCATCATCACCTCTTAACTATTTATATAATGTTTTTATTGTAGCATATCTAATCCAAAACCGTAAATTTAATAAACTACATTTTCATTTATTGACTTCATAACCTCGTTAAAAACTAACATTCTCTCATTATAGCGTCGAAAAAAAGAGCATTAACCTTAAATGCTCTTTTTTGTATAAACTCATGCAATTATTATTGTAATAAAATATTTTCCATACCATTTTCAACACCTTGTTCAGGTGATGCATCTGGTACTTGAGTTTGACTTTCATTCGTTTTACCTGACTCATTAGTAAATGGACTAAGTGGAGATGCTGAGCTGCTACCAATATAGTAGTATTCTGGGGTTTGACCTGTAATCATTTTAATCACAATCGGACTTGCAACAGAAACCACCGTTTCATCCGATTTAAAAGGTAACGTGACTTTCATTCGCACAGTGACCTTTAATGAAATCTCAAGCATCGCATTATTAATACCATACGGTTTCACATCTGTCACAATATCTGTTACCGCATTACCAATAACTTTGGCTGAAACAGGAAAGCGTGGTCCATATTCATGAAATAGTGAGAGATTAAGTGCAGCCGTTAACGGAACTGATAATAACACCCCATCTTCATACGGTCCTCCATAAATAGCATCTAACCCGAGTTCACTTAAATCCCCGCTCTCGACAAGTAACAATTTTTCTTCAACCTGATGTGTCGCTGAGACAAGTAATCGGTTTAGCTCTGGCGTATTAATATAAACACTGCTAACATATCCTTTATCATTTTCTTCAAAGTGAATGACGTCCTCGACGTTAAAAGAGACTAACTCACTTTGTCCAATAGCTTCTTTTATAATGAGAGTCGCAATATTAATCGTTTGTTTAGACGCATAATTCATCACAATAGCATAAAGATTGCTATACATAAAATGCGCCAGATAAACAAGCCCTAATACAATCGATAACGCAATCACCCGTCGTCTCCATCTTTTAAAAGAAGCATTCCGTTTCTTTTTTCGTCTACTTCGTCTTCTCATTCTTCTTTTCATCCTCTACTACATCTCCTTCTCCAACTTGACCTCAAAATAAAACCGGTTACAACCCAAAACTCCATTGTGATTCCCCCCACCAAATGTCATAATGTAAGGGTTCCCTGGCGATTATCGAAGATAATCTAATCCTCAATTGCTAGGGGGGACCCCATCATTTATCTAAGATAAATGTTTCCACCTTTGATGGGGTATGGTTCCCTATTAGACAAATAATGTTTCCTCATTTGATAGAATAAGTTCCGATTTTATGTCTGTTATCAAGCGCGTATTATATAAAACATCAGAAAGAAACATTAAGTAAATGACACTAATTTTTATCCATTCTAGGGGGGGAACAATGAGGAGGATAAAGTTAATCAGTAATAAATGTATATTCTTACCAAAAGAAAGCTTGAACCGTTTTTTGATTAAAAGGAGTGAAAAGTAATGAACTTACATGCAATTTATCATCGACCAAATCAAAATTATGCCTATTCATACGATTTAGAAACGATTCATGTACGATTACGTACAGCAAAAGATGATATCAAGCAAGTAACAGTCCGTTTCGGTGATCCATATCATTGGATGGCCGGTGGTGGGGGCGGAAACTTAAATGCCGAAGGGGCTCGTGGTTGGATCAATCATGAGGTGAAAATGAAAAAACAGGCATCTACTGACTTATTTGATTTTTGGTTAGTGAGCCTCAAGCCAGAATTTAGACGAATGCGCTACGCCTTCATTATTGACGATGCACAACAAAAAATTTTATTTGGAGAAAAAAAATTCGTCCCATTAATAGGTGACGAATCAGTCGACTCCCCTTATTTAAATGAACTCGGAAACTTCTTTTGCTTTCCATTTCTAAATCCTGTAGATGTCTTTAATGCACCTGAGTGGGTAAAATCAACCATCTGGTATCAAATTTTCCCTGAACGCTTTGCAAATGGAGATCCTAACTTAAATCCAGAAAATACAGTTGAATGGGGAAGTATCGATCCAAGCTATAATACCTTCTATGGTGGTGACTTAACAGGTGTTATCAATAATCTTGACCATTTACAAGAGCTTGGAGTTAATGGTATTTATTTTTGTCCTATCTTCAAATCTCCTTCTACTCACAAATATGACACAACAGATTATTTTGAAATAGACCCTCAATTTGGTGATAAAAAGACATTTAAAAAACTCGTCCAAGCCGCTCATGACCGTGGAATTAAAATTATGTTAGATGCGGTCTTTAATCACTGTGGCTGGGAATTTCCACAATGGCAAGATGTTTTAAAACATGGCGAAGATTCTAAATATAAAGATTGGTTTCACATTCGAAAATTCCCGCTAATTGAAGAAGAATTTAATCCAATCACGCAACCTAATGGTTTAAATTATGACACATTTGCTTTTGCTAAAAATATGCCAAAGCTAAATACTGAAAACAAAGAAGTGATGGACTATTTCTTAGAAGTAGCCCGCTATTGGGTTAAAGAATTTGACATCGACGGTTGGCGTCTAGATGTCTCAAACGAAGTCGATCATGTATTTTGGCGTCACTTTAGAAATGCTGTTCGTGAAGTTAAAGACGATGTCTATATTTTAGGTGAAATTTGGCATGATTCAGCGCCATGGTTAAATGGCGATCAATTCGATGCCGTAATGAACTATCCACTTGGCGATGCCATTTTAAAATATATTGCGTTTGAAGAAATCACATCGTCACAATTTTCAATCGCGTTAAATAAAGTTCTCACCGACTATGCTCAAAACGTCAATGAAGTCGCCTTCAACTTATTAGACAGCCATGATACCCAACGTCTATTAACAGTATGTAATGGGAATAAGAAAAAAGCTCTTCTTGCTTATACTCTATTAATGACACAAACCGGAACCCCATGTATTTACTATGGAGGTGAAATCGGATTAGATGGTGGTGCTGATCCACTTTGTCGAAAATGTATGATTTGGGATGAAAAATCTCAAGATCGTGAAATCTTCAATTATTTAAAACGACTGATTGCTTTAAGAAAAACATATGCTGCTTTACGTTCTTCGGAGCTTGAGTGGTTAAAAACAAACGATACTCATTCTTATGTGATTTATAAAAAACAATTCAATAATGAAACCATTCATGTTCTTTTAAATAACAGTAATAAAGCACAACTCATCGACAGTTCTAGTTTACCAAGTGGGATTTATACTGAGCTACTAAGTGAAACTAATATAACCATTACTTCAACGGTACTTATGCCTGCTTATACTGCTTGGATCCTTAAAAAAGATTAGGGATAAACAGGGGGGATTCGATGAATGATACACTTAAACGTAAATCATTAAAACAATTAGCTTGGCCCATCTTTATTGAATTAACACTGTTTATGCTAATGGGGATGATCGATACGTTTATGTTAAGTGCCTACTCTGATTCAGCCGTTGCAGCTGTTGGCATGTCGAATCAAGTCATTAATTTAATTGCGGTCATGTTTAACTTTGTTGCGACCGGAACAGTTATTTTAATGACACAAAATCTAGGGGCTAATCAGCACGAAAAGGCTTGTGAAATTGGGATAGTTTCAATTGGGGCAAACTTAATCATCGGACTAATTTTAAGCCTTACTATGGTCATCTGCTCAAAATATATACTTCATTTTATGAATACTCCTGAGGAAATTATGGAGACAACTGTTACTTACACAAAGATTATTGGTAGCTTTTTGTTTTTAATAGCTATTCAACCCGTGCTAAGCGGCATTTTAAGAAGTTATGGCTATACTAAGCACTCTATGATTATTACATTAATTGCAAATGTGGTAAATGTCTTCGGAAATGCCATCTTTATTTATGGCTTTTTTGGAGTAGCAGAACTCGGGCCGATTGGAGTAGCAATCTCAACTGTTTTCAGTCGTTTTATTACCGTGCTCTTAATTGCATTCGTCATTGTAAAAAAAATTGATTTCTCATTTTCAGAGGTTTTTTTCAAACGTTGGCCAATTCAAGATATTAAAAATATTTTGAAAATTGGGGTGCCCTCTGCCTTAGAGCAAGTCGCTTACTCAAGTTCACAAGTTGTCATTTTGTCATTTGTGTCCTTACTTGGAACATTAGCAATTACAACGAGAGTTTATACATCCAACCTTTCAATGTTCATCTATTTATTTAGCTTAGCCATTGCTCAAGCGAACCAAATTTTAGTCGGTTATTTTATCGGTGAAGAGAAGAATGAAGAGGTCTATAAACAAACTTTTAAAACCCAAGGGTTGGCCGTTGCTGTTTCTTTGATACTTTCAATTGTTGCTTATTTCGGTAGTGATTTATTATTTTGAATCTTTACAGATGATCCGGCTATTTTAAGTCTTGGAAAATCATTATTACTCGTAAATACAGTGCTTGAGATTGGTCGCGCCTCAAACTTAGTTTTAACGAATGCGCTAAAAGCAGCGGGAGACGTTAATTATCCTTTCATTTTTGGAATTGTTGGAATGTGGCTCATCTGTATCCCAATTGCTTATATTTTAGGAATTCATTTTAACCTTGGATTAGTTGGGATTTGGATTGCATTTGCTGTCGACGAATGTTTTAGAGGGCTGATTTTCACCTTTAGATTTAGAGGCAATAAATGGACTAATAAGTCTTTCATTTCCTAATAACTCATGATATTCATTGACATTGTGAAAGATTGTCTTTTATAATTAGGATAGAAATAACGAGTAATAAGGGAATTTAGAGGTGAAAAACTTTGGCGAATATTAAAGACGTCGCAAAGCTTGCTAACGTTTCTGTAGCAACCGTCTCACGCGTCATCAATAACAAAGGATATGTCAATGAACATACAAAAGAATTAGTTATGCAAGCAATTAAGGAATTAAATTACGTTCCTAATGAAATTGCACGTTCTCTGTATCGAAAATCATCAAAAATTATTGGAATTATTATTCCAGATTTAAAAAATGAGTTTTTTAATGATATGATCTCGGGAATTGAAGAAGTTATTTTACAACATGGCTATAAAACAATGCTTTGTACATCAAGAGAAAGCCTTGACCGTGAAAAAGAATACTTACAAATCTTTTCAACAAATAAAATTGATGGTCTAATTTTATGTTCGAATTCTCCAGATATCGTATCATACATCAATTTGGATATTCCTATCGTTGGATTAGATCGTATTGTCAGTAAAGATATTCCATCTGTTACAGCAGATAATTATATGGGGGGAATCTTAGCAGCCAATCGATTAATTGAGGCAAATTGTAGGAATATTGTTCAGTTCAGAGGGCCTCAAACATTGGCTCCTGCTAATGAACGCGCAAACGGTTTTTTACAAACGTTACAGCGCCATCCAGATATTCAAGTTCATACAGTAGAATTAGAGTTTACTCCAGATACCAATGCTGAAATCTATAAATTCTTAGTCACTCATCCTCAAATTGATGGAATCTTTGCCGCAAGTGATATTATTGCAGCAAACTGTATTCGTTGTCTAAAGAAAATAGGACGCCAAGTCCCACAAGATATTAAAATTATCGGTTACGACAACATTAGTATTTGTGAATTTACAGATCCAACGATTTCAACAATTGCTCAACCAATAGTTTCAATGGGAGAAATTGCAGCTGAAACACTATTCAAACTCATCAAAAACGAACCAATCGAACAAATGCACATCTCACTACCCGTCCAACTCATCGAACGAGAATCTACGGGTTCCCTACGCTAAGTGGCACAATCTATGATTGTGATCTTAGCTATCCTCCGCT
>JAUMTV010000075.1 GCA_030531025.1 Turicibacter sp. | reverse complement strand
TAGCATAAAGTGTTTGTCTACTTTCCTTTTTAATAACAATCACTTCTTTAATCTTTATACAAAAACGCATTTTTTGCCAAAAAAAGTATTTTTATAATTGAATTTTGTGTATTTAGTCAAGAGTTTATGATATAATACGATTATCCAAGAAAATGGATAACATAACACTACCCTATTAATACAACATACCCCATCTAGTTGTATTAATGAATTTATTCTCTTTCCATTCCAATTTTTATAATTACCCTTTGAGGTTGAATGGACCTCATCTTTGTTAAAAAGAACTTTTTTAAAGACAGTTCTTTTCTCTAATTAACGACAAAAAAGCAGCTAACCAAATGGTTAGCTGCTTTTTTATTATTAAAAACCGACCCCTTGATTAGGTATCGGTTTTATATAATCGCTTATTCAAATGTAATTTTATGAACCGTTTCTTTATCTAAACGTTTAACAACCTCTGTCATTAATTTAACTGTATTTTCATAATCATCACGGTGAATCATTGATGTATGTGAGTGAATATATCGTGAAGCGATTCCTACTGACATAGCAGGTGCCCCCTCATGTGCTAAATGCATTTTAGCAGCATCTGTTGCTCCTCCAGGTGTCACATCAAATTGATAAGGAATATTTAATTCTTCTGCAACTTCAACAACAAAATCACGAAGTCCTTTATGACCTACAAGACCTCCATCAATTAACGTAATGATTGGGCCTTTTCCCATTTTAGCTTGAATTTGATTTGTTACACCTGGTACGTCTCCAGCTAATCCTACGTCTAACGCAAAAGCAATCGATGGATTGATCATTTGACTTGTTGTTGATGCCCCACGGCATCCAACTTCTTCTTGGACTGTTCCAACACCATAAACGATATTTGGATGTTTTTCACCTTTTAAGTTATTTAAAACTTCTACAGCTACCGCACATCCAATACGGTTATCCCATGCTTTTGCTAATAAATATTTTTCATTCGCCATTGTGCGGAATTCAATATATGGTGTAATCATATCTCCTGGACGAATTCCTAATGCTTCAACTTCTTCCTTGCTATCCACACCTAAATCAATGTACATATCTTTAATATCCATTGGTTTTTGGCGAGCTTCCGCTGTTAAAATATGTGGAGGAATTGAACCAATCACACCATGATAAGTTTTTCCTGAGTTAGTTGTAATAGTTACTTGTTGAGCAAGCATAACTTGTCCCCACCATCCACCTAATGTCACGAATTTAATATATCCGTTATCATCAATTTGGCGAACCATAAATCCAACTTCATCCATATGTCCTGCAATCATTACTTTAGGACCATCTTCTTCCCCAACTTTTTTTGCAATTAGTGATCCGATATTATCTTGATAAATCTCATCAGCACTATCACCGATATATTTTTTCATGACCTCACGCGCTTGACGTTCTTGGCCTGGAACGGCATTAGCATCAGTCATTTCTTTTAGAAATGTTAATGTTTGATCTAATTGATTCATTAGTTTCTCTCCTCCTATTCATAATGCACTCTCTGTAGTATAATACCACTTTATATAATATTTGAAAATATTTTTCCAAAGATTTTCATTCACTTAAGTAACCATCCTTGATTAAAACTAACTCACTTATAATTAAACTTTTTTTAATATGTTCATTAATCCTCTCTCTAATCAAGCAATACTTAGTTAATAAAAAAAGACACTACCATTAGGTAATGTCTTAATCGTTCTTAAAAAATAATGATCAAATTAATTATTTGTTCATTGCTTCTTTAGCAGTGTTTGCTAAAGCAGTGAATGCAGCAGCATCAGATACAGCTAAATCTGCTAACATTTTACGGTTAACTTCGATTCCAGCTAATTTTAATCCGTGCATTAATTTGCTGTATGATAATCCGTTCATACGAGCAGCAGCATTGATACGAGTGATCCATAATTTACGGAAGTCACGTTTTTTCTGACGACGATCGCGGTAAGCATATTGTAATGATTTCATTACTTGCTCGTTCGCTGTTTTGTATAATGTATGTTTAGATCCAAAGTAACCTTTTGCTAATTTTAAAACACGTTTACGACGTTTGCGTGATACAACTCCACCTTTTACACGTGGCATAATGAGTTCCTCCTTTGTTGTTACGAAAAATGTTTAGTGATTATTATAAGCTATATAACATATCTTTGATACGTTTGTAGTCGCTGTTTGATACAATACCAGCTTTAGCTAAGTGTTTCTTTTGTTTAGTTGTTTTGTTATGAGCTAAGTGGCTTGTATAAGCATGAGAACGTTTTAATTTTCCTGATCCTGTACGTTTAAAGCGTTTAGCAGCTCCACGATGAGATTTCATTTTTGGCATGGTAGAGTTCCTCCTTTATCTTTTCTACTTTTTCTTTGGTGCTAAAACGAGAAACATTGAGCGTCCGTCAAGTTTTGGATTTGATTCAAGATCCGCAATTTCAGCACACCCCTCAGCAAAGCGAGTTAAAACATTACGTCCGAATTCAGTGTGTGCGATTTCGCGACCTTTGAAACGTACGCTAACTTTAACCTTATCACCTTTTGCAAGGAATTTTTGAGCATTTTTTAATTTCGTATTGAAATCATGCTGTTCGATGTTAGGACTTAAACGAACTTCTTTAAGACTAACAACCGTTTGGTTTTTTCTAGCTTCACGAGCATGTCGTTGTTGTTCGTAACGGTATTTACCGTAGTCCATAATACGACAAACAATCGGATTAGCTTGTGGTGCAACACATACTAAGTCTAAGTTTTGCTCAGAAGCAGTACGTAATGCATCTTTACGTTGCATTAACCCAAGTTGTTCGCGGTTAGGACCAATCACTAACATTTCCTTAACACGGATATCTTCGTTGATTAAGCTCTCGTTTTTTACATTTTTCTTGCTAATGATGAGCACCTCCAATTTTATAGAACATTCATGGAAAAAAAGAAAAAACGTAAACACAAAGTGCCCACGTTTTAATCACAATCACATTAACAATATCGTCGTAACGATAGTGACGTTTAACCTATCAGCTCTTGCTAATCAGGTGAGAAGTGGGTACTTCTTCTTTCCACATGATATTCACAATTATTAATTCTAACACTTTAATTAGTATATGTCAATCAAGTGTTTTATATTCTTTAATTTTTTTTAGATTAACATCATTTAGCATGTCGCTATTGATCAAAGTCTTTAAAGCTTTATCACTAATGACTTCATCTTCAATAAGTCTACCACAGGTTTCATTTTGAATCAACTCTTTATAGTAGGAATTAAAAATTTCCAATGTAATCACATCTTTTTCAATATAAGACTGCATTTTCGTTAAGTAATCTTTCATTTCCTTCTCACTAATTTGATTATCAGGGAAGAAACTTAAAAATCCTGATGTTGTTGCGATAAATGGAATAAACTCCTCAAAGGCTGAATGTATCTTTTTCCGTTCATTCGGGTGTTTTTCAATAAATTGTTCTAGTTGACTTAAATCCACTTTATTATTATAAAAAATAGACTCTAAGTCATCCCCAAAATAAACAATACTTTCTTGCAATCCTTTGTAAGGCTCATAAAGATCACTCACAACATGAGAGATATACGGATTGACTTTCAATAAAAGATTTGAAATTGAATAAGGTTTTACTAGATCAAAAAGAGGAAATGCAATAATAATCAAGACAATAATCATATATGTATACATATTTAAAATACTTAAAAACATACTAAATAACCGATCCCCGAATCGATTAAATTTAGCTGAAGGAAAAAAGTATCGATACCACTCATAATTTACTGAGAAAACATACAAAATACTTTTGATAATCACAAAGAAAATAATGAAGAAAATACAAAAGATGATAAAAGGAATCAAAGACGTCTCATATGGCTCAACTAAATAATAAAAATTATCTGGTATTAAGCTAGATAAACTTATACTTTTCGGAATATATGCCACCACTTTATAGACTAATCCCCTAGAAATTAAACCCGATAAAATAATTGTGACTAATTGAATGACAAGATTTATAAGACTAAGACGGTATGACCGTTGGTAACCAATGTACGCTGCAATACAAAACATTGATAAGATGAGCACATCAACTGTTAAAACTTTTATCACTTCCATTACACCCATAGCTGCCACCACTTTCACTAAATTATCTTTATAACTATTCTTCCCTACATTGTAGGCACAAATCGCCCATTATATTACTTTCATTATTGTATTTTTTTTGTTAATGCATTCAAAAGCATAAAAAAATAGGAGACTGAGTCTCCTATTTTTATTCAGGTTTATGATTTTTACGCTCTGCAATCTCTTCTACTAAGAAATGAACGAACTCTTTAAGTGGTAATGTTTGAGTTTTTTGCTCTCCGAAACGACGGAATGTCACTTCATTATTAGCAACCTCTTTATCTCCTAATACGATAGACATTGGAACTTTCTTAGTTTGTGATTCGCGGATTTTATATCCCATTTTTTCTTCACGATCATCAAGTTCTAAGCGGATTTTATATTTACGTAACTCTTTAGCTACTTCTTTTGCATACTCTAAGTGATATTGATTATTAACTGGAATCACTGTTACTTGAGTTGGTGCTAACCATAATGGGAATGCCCCTTTATAAGTTTCAATTAAATAAGCCATGAAACGTTCATATGTTCCGATTAACCCACGGTGCATTACAACAGGACGAACTTTTTCTCCTGTTTCAGAAACATAAGTTAAGTCAAAGCGTTCTGGTAATAAGAAGTCTAACTGAATAGTTGACATTGTAATATCGTGTCCTAATGCTGTTTTGATTTGAATGTCTAATTTAGGACCATAGAATGCAGCTTCTCCTTCTGCTTCAATAAATGGAATGTTGTTTTCAATTAATGTTTCACGTAACATTGATTCAGCATTTTCCCACATTTGATCATCATCAAAATACTTCTCTTTATTTTCAGGATCACGTAAAGATAAACGATAGTAGTTAATTTCTACCCCGAAATCTTTGATGACGCGGTGAATTAACTCTAAACAACGTGAGAACTCTTCTTTAATTTGATCAGGACGAACAAAAATATGTGAATCTGTTAAAGTCATTGCACGTACACGTTCAAGACCTGTTAAAGCACCTGATGCTTCAAAACGGTGTTGAATAACTTGCTCTGCATAACGGATTGGTAAATCACGGTATGAACGTAATTTTGTTTTGTAAACCATCATGTGATGAGGACATGACATTGGACGTAATACTAATTCTTCGTTATCCATTTCCATTGGAACGAACATATCTTCTTTATAGTGTGCCCAGTGTCCTGAAGTACGATATAAATCAACTGACCCCATAACTGGAGTTGCTACGTGTTGATATCCGTATTCTTCTTCTAAATCAACAATATAACGCTCAATTTGTTGACGAACTTTCATCCCATTTGGTAACCAAATTGGTAATCCTTGTCCAACTAATGGACTGAATGTGAATAATTCTAATTCACGTCCTAACTTTTTATGATCACGTTCTTTACGCTCTTCTAAAATACGTAAGTGATCAGCTAATTGATCTTTAGTAAATGCTGCTGCCCCATAGATACGAGTTAACATTTTGTTATCGCTATCTCCACGCCAGTAAGCACCCGCTACATTTAATAATTTAAAGAATTTTACATCTTTTGTGTTCCCAACATGAACACCGCTACATAAGTCTGTAAAATCTCCTTCAGAGTAAGTTGTAATAACTTCTCCTTCTTTAATCGCATCAATTAATTCTAACTTATATTCATCACTGGCAAATAATTCTTTTGCTTCTTCGCGGCTTAATTCACGACGGATGATTGGTAAAGCTTCTGAAGAGATTTTTTGCATCATTTTTTCAATAGCTGCTAAATCTGATTCAGTAATTTTAGCTTCTGTATCAATATCATAGTAGAAACCATCTTCAATCGCAGGTCCTACTCCAAATTTTGCATCTGGATATAAACGTTTAATTGCTGCTGCCATTAAGTGTGCTGCTGAGTGATTAATAATTTCCCATGCTTCTGGGCGGTCATTTGTAATTAATTCGATTTTCGCATCTTCTTCGATTGGACGAGTTAAATCATATAAATGTCCGTTTAATTTTGCTGCAACACAACGTTTGCGTAATCCTGGTGAAATTGATTGAGCAATCGCTTCAGCAGTAATTCCATTTTCAAACTGTTTCACATTTCCATCTGGAAAAGTAATGTTAATCATAAATATTTCCTCCTTTATTCATCTTAACTGGAGCGAATTTTTATAAGCATAAAAAAAATCGCTCCTAATTCTTTCGAGTAGGAACGATTAAAATCGCGGTACCATCCTATTTCCGATAAAGTAACATACCTTATCAGCAACTTAATTCGACTATAACGCAGTCAGCGGGAATCTTTTTCAAGTCCAGTTCAAAGGGAGTAACTTAATAATCGTTCTTAGAAATCTTACAGCCTAGGATTTCCTCTCTGAAAAGCGTCTTTATTAAATCATGTCCTTATCTACACTTTTTATCTATCAACTATGTCTTATATAGTATATGTATGACTCATATTATAATGCAGGATTTTTTTAAAATCAAGCATAAATCAGTTAAAATTATCGCTTTTGACGATAATTTGTTCCTGTAATCGCTACAGGAATCGTTAAAGCTTTAATACGCTCAAGTACTCGCGCACCTTTAATTTCCTCTACTTCTCCTTTTTGAGTATAAGAGTAGTGGTGTTGTAATTGATTATAATCTAGATTAGAAGTAAAGAACGTTGGTAATCCTTGATGCATACGATAATTTAAAATACGACCAAGCACTTCATCTCGCATCCAACTAGTCATCGATTCACTCCCAATATCGTCTAACATTAAGACATCAATTTCTTTTAATTGCTCAATTTTATCATAAGCATTACTATTTTCATTGTTAAAGCCAGACTTAATTTCTGCAATTAATTCTGGAAAATAAACAAGTCCACAAACAACACCGCGTTGAGATAAAATGTTAGCAATCGCACTTAGCATATACGTCTTACCGGTACCAAATGGACCATATAAATAAAGCCCACGCCCTTTTTTTGTTGTTATATACTCATGAATAAACATCGATGCTTTCTCGTAAAATTCAACACGTTCTGGATCCATGATAAATTGTTCAAAATTAGCATTTGAAATATCAATCGGCATATGAAAGCTTTTAATATTGACTAAATGTTTTTGATTTAGTTCAAATTGACACGGCGTATAAGCAACCTTTAATTGCTTATACGATGGCTTTAACATTGGATGATGTCCTTTAACAGGTTGTTTACAACTTTTTAGTCCTTTACATCCTTGGCATTTTTCTTTATTTCGTAAAAACTCATCTAAATCAGAAATATAATTTGAGATTAAGGAAGGATCTATCTCAGCTTTATATTGATTCATTGCTGCTACAATCTCTGGCTCATTTAAAATTTCAGCATAGGCTTCATTTGCTCCTTTTGGCTTTGCCATTAAATCTCCAATTCGTTGCACGACTCTCACCCTTTCTGATTTAAAAGTTGACTTTGTAATTTCTTCATACGCTCAATTTTTTGTAAATCTTCATCACTCAATTGTTTCTTTTCTTCTTTTGGTTGGTTAGTTGACTTTAACCAATCAGGAACTTGCTCTTGACGAACCACGCGTGTTGCTTTAGGATAAACTTTATTTGCGGCAGGCATCGTTTTTTCTGTTTCTCTTTTTTGTTTTGCTTTCAGTGTTGCACGCACTTGTGCAATCGCTTTTTCAGTTGTATCAATTTCTTTTCGTTGCCACTCCCCCGCAATTTTTTCAACTAGCTGTTTTGGCAAACGACCATCTGAAATATTTAAGACATAATCAACTAATACATTAACAACTCCATCCGGCATCATTTGATCTAAAACAAGCCATTCAACTAATTGACGATCCGCTGGGACGGGCTCCTTTTGATGTTGCTTAAATCGTAAAAAATCAAGTGGATTTTGAGATAAATGCACGAGCAACTGTTTTTCTTTTGACATTGTCGCTTTTTCCTCATCTATAACAGGTAGTTGTTGTTTTATTTTTGGCACTTCAACTACTTCGATAGGCTTTCCTTTGTTTAAGAACTGAAAGTACTGTTTTGCTTGTTTGCGGAATGTATCTAAATTAACAAAACCATCTGAATCTAACGCGTCAAAAATTAGGCGGGCTAGTTCATGCTCATCAAGCTTATATAAAAAAGCAATTTTATTAATCTGATCGAGTAGCTTATCTGATAATAACTGCTCATCCATCCCAAACTGTTTTAATAAAGCAAATAACAACTCTTGATCAAAGGCTAATTCTAACTTCACGCCTCTTTGACTCTCTGGATGTTGTGGTAATGGACTCGCTTGTAAATTAGCAGAGGAACGCATTAAAACAGTGGTATCAAATACTTCATTAAATGGCTTTGAAATATTTTGTCCTTGAATCTTTGGAATTCCTTGAATAAACAATTGCTTTAATTGTTGATAATCACTATTTCCTACTTTTAAATTTAAAAAGACATTAATAATACCATCGTTAAAAAATGCCTTTGATTGCATCGGTTTTTTTAGATAATAGGTCAAATGATGATTTTCTTCGGTGACATAAACTTGAATCAATCCAACTGCTTCTAACTTATATCTTAATGCCAATAAATCTTCGACTCCAACATTTAAAACTTGTAATAATAAGTGATGTGCAAATAAAGAGGAACTACCTTTACTAGCTAATGTATTTAATGTGATATATAAGCTAACAGCCTGAGGGCCAATAATAGGTTGATAAAGTAACATTAAAATTTGCAATTCTTCCGAAGTCATCATTTGTGTGACACAAAGTTCGAATTGTGTATTCGGTTTTATCACGGCTGTATCCACCACAAACACTCCTTCTGTTAAAATGTGAAATCCCTATCAAAAAAAATAGGGATTCGTTTCTTATATTATCGGTTTAAGGCAAGACCTTTAAACATTAATCGTTTATCTAACGCTTGATAAAGAGATTGAATAACTTTTTTCCCTTTTCCAAAGCTAATAATTCCAGCTGTATTAACTGTAAAATCAACAGTTGTTTCAATCGGATTAATTTTAACAATTGTAACGATGACCTCACAGTCTTTACGTTTTAACATTAATTCTTGACGAGCATCATCTTCAAAAGCCAGTTTGAATTCTAACTCATTTGCTACTTCTAATAAAGCAGATTTCGTTTGTTGATAATTATTTTTGTAATAATGTGTTAATAACGCTTCATCTGTCGCTCTTTCCCCCGACTCAAAGTGCGTTTTAAACATGTCCATAAATCCCATTCTTAATTCCTCCCATATCTCATCAATTACTATATTTTAAGACTAACTCGAAGACATTTGACAAGCTTTCTCCCAAAGCATCTCAAACATCTGCTCAAATTGAGTTCGTAACTCACGCATTGAATATTCATTATTTAGCACATAATCCGCAAGATCTCGCTTCTTTTCAAGTGACATCTGTGAATTAATTTTTGCTAAGGCATAACTTTCATCAATTTGATCACGTTTCATTAAACGTTTCACTTGAATCTCACGCGGGACATAAACAACTAATGTCCGATCGACTAATGATTCAAATCCACTTTCAAACATTAGCGGGACATCTAAAACAACTAGTTGCTCCCCTCGAGCTTTCGCCTGTTCAATGCCTTCGACTAATTTTTGTTTCACTAGTGGATGGATCATTGCATTTAATTTTTGTTTTGCCGCTTCATCATGAAAAATAATTGATCCTAACACATCACGAGCCAACTCTCCATTCTCTAAAATGACAGATGGTCCAAATTCGTGCGCTAAATCATAAAGCAACTGACTTCCTGGCTTTTGAAGTTGTCTGACTATTTGATCCGCATCTAAGACAATAATCCCCTTTTCTAAAAACCATGAAGTGATCGTACTTTTTCCTGATGAAATTCCCCCGGTTAATCCAATGGTTAACATCTATTTCATCTCCTTCTATATCAACTTCTGGCATGTTGGGCAAAAATAAGTTCCACGCCCACCAACTTTAATTTTTTCAATAGGAGTCTGACATTCATAACAATGTTCTCCTTTTCGTTGATGAACTAATAGTTCATTTTGAAACGTTCCCAAAATACCGTGTGATGAAGTAAAGGTACGAATTGTTGTCCCTCCTAACTCGATCGCTCGAGCTAAAACTTCTACTGTATATTTTACCACATCTTCAATCTCTTTGTCTGTCAATTCTGAACTTGAAGTTAATGGATGTAGCCTTGTACGATACAGTACTTCATCGACATAAATATTTCCTAGTCCACAAACAACAGTTTGATCGAGTAATAATGATTTAATAGGCTTCTTTTTGTTATAAATCTTTTGTTTAACATATTCAGGTGTAAACTCCTGAGAAAACGGCTCTAATCCTAACACTTGAAGAGGTATCGTTGTTTCTAAATCAATCTCTTTATCATATAAATGATACGTTCCGAATTTTCGTGTGTCTTGATATAATAATCGTTTTCCGTTATCTAATGTAAAAATAACATGTATGTGTGGATTCAACTCAAACTCATCATCTGCATAAAAATATTTCCCTTCCATTCTAAGGTGCGAAAGCAAATAATAATTATCAAAATGAAAAACTAAATATTTTCCTCGACGACTGACTTCTTGAATCGTTTGGTTTTTTAACTTGTTTTTGAACTCCTCTGGATCCATATTTTTGATCATCGGTTCATAACGTAGGTCAATATCTTGAATGATTCGTCCTTTAATATTCTGGTTTAGTGCTTCTTTAACCGTTTCAACTTCTGGTAATTCTGGCATACTATCAAACTTCCTTTTTGTCTAATCTAGTTGTTTATTTAATAATTGACTGATAAACTTCAGCCATCATGATTAATAGTTCATTTTCCATTGTTTCTAACTCAAAAGAATCACTTCTTTGAGGTCCTCTAAACACAATGCTTAATTGAGTAGTTGGTTGAACATAAGTTAATAACTGACTCACTTGTTCTGGTAAAATCTCAATTTTTACCCACTCAATAACTCGATCACCCACATTATTTTGTTGTTTTTGTGTCGAATCAATATCAAAAGAATATAATAAGTGATTCCCATTGTAAATGTCAACTTGCTCAAATTCATTAACTGATTCATCATAATATCCCAATAATATGGACATGGTAGCACTAGTTAATTCCTTATTTGTAACAAGTAATGGCATAACATTTATATGTTGCTCGACTTGTTCTTCTTCTACACGATCAACCACCTCATTTTTTACTGTTGTAAATGTATTAATAGCAAAAGAAGCTAGATTAAAAGAGGTGGGTGATTGTAGTGAAATCTTATTGTAAGTAATAATTTGTTCATTACTTTCTTCATTTAAATTCACTTCAATTTTAGTAGCATATTGACTCATCACTTGATCGCGGCGCTTTATTTTTCTTACGCTAAGTTCTGCCTTTTTCAACTCAAGTGTTTTGGCATATTGAGTGCTAAGTGAGTCAGAAATCTCCTCTAAATATGAAATAGCTGCTGACAGTTCATCTTCCTCAACGAATTGATCAATCACATCCATCGCTTCCATATAAAACTCAGACTGATAATACCACTTTAGCGCACTAATAGATTCATCTTTATCTGTTTGCATTAAATAATCTAACCGTTTAATTGCTTCGATGTAATCTTTCATTTCATAGTAATAATAAGCTTCTTCTAAGTACTGATTTTTAATACTTTGAATACATTCATGGATTTTTTCTTTAGCAAGTTCATAATAGTGTTCATCATTAAACATGACTTCTTGATAAGATTCTATTGCCTGTTCAATCAATCCTTGATTTTGAAGCTCTAATCCTTTTAAATAGGCTTGTTCTGATTCATAATATTTTTGAACTTCATTCATTTTATCGATTACTTTATCACTTGAAAAAAATAACGTTTCAATCTTTTGTTCATAGTTCACGTATTGTTGATATTCAATTTTTCTTAACATATACAAATTAGCATAATATTGATACCGACTAATAAGTGCTGGCTCTAAATCTTTTTTAATTCGTTCCCGATAAGAGCTATCAGCATTTAGCATGCGTTGATATACTGAAATGACTTCACTAGACGACACGTCATCATATAAATAGCTGATATATGCATTTAACTGCTGATCATACAAAATCACCTGATTTTGATAATATAAAGCACATCCAAATATGACAGAAATCCCAACTATAATCCCTAATTTAATTAAACGATATATCAATTTTTTAACGTTTTGCCCCTCCTCCATAAACTTCACCCCGACTGCGCTTTCTTTTTACTTCATTTTATCATACACCTATTAGATAATTCATCAATTATTCCAAAATTTCACAACAATTACTTCCTTTTGTTGACAAAAAAAGCGTTCCCTATAAAATAAGGGATCGCTTTTTTGATATTAAATGAACGATTCAACGATATACAATTTTTGATCTGATTCTATCCAAATGAGATAGGCTCGATTTTCTTTTTTTTGATCAGTTTAAAGTACTGATATGTTTGATCAAAGACAAGTTCATCTCCTTCATCAACCTCTAAGTCCTTCATCCAATCATTAATTATTAGCTCAACAGAAGCATTTGGGCCCATCTTCCACTCTACCCATCGCTTCATCTCCTCAGGTGAAGAACATGTATACACATGATAGCGAGTACCATCACCATGAAAGCTTGCTCCTTCATCTACATAATAAGTTTGCTCACAAGTGGTTGGAATTTTTTCTCCCCAATTTTGTTCGAAAGGATCAGTAATCAAAGCTAAAATAGCAATCATAATAATAAAACCAATAATAAAAGAACCTACAATGGTCACTCCTAACCAAACAATTTGCAAACAATAATTGACTATATCTTTCATTTAACTCCCCCCTCACCATCTTTTTAGCATCGTCCACCAAATTAACCAAAAATAAATGCTTTTACTCATGCATTATATGTTCTAAAATCAGACAATTATTAACATCAAATGAATCATAGTTCCTAACTTCAAGACTTGTTAATCTATTTCTACATCGCTGGTATTAAGATGAAAACTAAAAAGAGTGTAAAAGCGATAAGAGCGAGGCAAATACTACCTGAAATAATCATAAGTATTTTTTTCTTTTTTAACACGGACAGGATAAAAACAATTAATCCTAGTGTAAAGTAAATTAAAATGAGTGTTGTAATGCCCAAAATAAAACCTCCTTTTTCTTGAATCAAAAATCATAACATCCTTTTTTTAAAACTCATTACAGAAAAAAATGGTTTACTGATTAATCTTAAAGATAAAACTTTGTATTTGATAAGGTTCAAGCGAGTATGATTTCTCTCATCTCCATTTAGTTACCCAAAATTCCATCATCAAATCGTTAACTCATTTTCTTCTTTTAGAACAATCCCATTTTTCACAAGTTCTGAAATAATAACAGAAATTAAACTAACTAACAATGTTACAAAAATCATCAATACATAAATAAACTGTTTAAAATAAAGTGCTCCTCCTATATATAACAAACAATCAATAAAAGCGCATATTGAGATTCGTTTTAACTGAACCAAACTCAAATTCGAAAAAGGCTTATCTTCTTTTAACATAGCACTCATCTTAATGACAGACCAAAGAAGCGGGAAAAATGGAATAAGCGTTAAATATATAAACAAAACAATTTCAAACACTTGATTTGGTAAATACAAGCTAACGATATGAGGTAATAAAATAACTACAATCATACAACTAATAAACGTAATCCATGCTAAAATATACAACCCTTGTTTAAAAGATAATTTTTTCATCATACTAACCTCCAAAACTTCTTAATTTAATTAAAGATTATCATGTTAATACATTTTTATCAATATTATTTTATTGTTTTTCAATAAATTTAAATTGATTATCATTAAAACATATAGTACTATAACACTATAGACAACGATTAATAGGAGGTTATCGTATGAACAAAGAGTTTTTAAAATGGATCTTATTTCTCATTAATTCTATTTTATGGCTCATTATTGTCATAGCTATTTTTGCTTTACCTGAGCTCATGGGTTCAAAATCTCAAGCCTTTATACCAGGATCTCAATCTTTTCTTACACCTATTTTAGCCATTCCTCTAGTTTTTGCTATCCGCTATCCTCTTTATCAACTTAAACAAATCATAAAAAATCTACTCGATGATCATCTATTTATAAAAGAAAATGTACAGTCCTTTAAAAAAGCCGCTTACCCAATATTTTTACTTGCACTTTGTAGTTACCTTATCCCTCTTTCAATCATTCAGTTTGATTAGGTAGTATTCCAATAAAAGTTGAAAGCTTGATTTTGATTATCTTAGGTCTATTCTCGCTTCTTATGAGTTATATTTTTGAACAAGCTACCATTATTCATAAAGAAGAATTAAAATTAAAAGAAGAAACAAAACTCACTATTTAGGAGGGTCTTATGCCGATTTATGTAAACTTAGACATCATGATGGCCAAACGTAAAATTTCATTAAATGAATTATCTGAACGTGTTGGTGTAACACCAGCTAACTTATCTATTTTAAAAAACGATAAAGCAAAAGCTATTCGATTTTCGACACTCGAGGCAATTTGTGAGGTTCTTGATTGTCAACCTGGCGACCTTTTAGAATATCGAAGCGACAAATAACAATGGCTTTATTAAAAAAGGAGATATAAAAATGATAAAAAGAATGTTATTCGCTATATCTTTACTTTCAATCGTTTTACTCTCTATTTTATTTGGAGGATGTGCTCAAAATACTGATGTGTATAACCTCATCATTACTAATAATAGTGATGAAAGTTTTAAAAGTATTGGATTTGATAACAAAATGAGTTCTGGTGATGTTATTAATGCTGATAATAGTTTGATAAAGCCTAGTCAGAATATTACTCTCAATATGGAAACGAACGAATTTAACTTACATGTCATCACTGATCAAAATCATGAAGTAATTAGTCAAACATTTCATGTAGACTTCGCTGCAAATAACAAAATTATTTATAACATTTCTATCGAAGAAGATTCCTCAGGAGACATCCAATTCATTTTAACTAATTGATCTCAATTTATAAAAAGCTAATAACTAAACATATGCTATTAAAGAATGATGCGATTGAAGACATCATCTCAATAATTAAAGAAAGAAAAGGACATCACATTCCAATTGCGATGTCCTTTTTAACTTCTTATTTAGTTTTTTTTGATTTTAATATGGCTATTTACACGTTGCTCTTCCCGCTTCATTGATGATATTAAAGAGAAATCTATTACCCTCAACTTTTTATTTAATCTAGCTTCAACACCCAACTCCTCCATAAAGTGCTATCCACACTCTA